>NZ_JAOCCV010000012.1:0-141383 GCF_029840585.1 Pseudomonas sp. GD03875
CGCGGACAAGTCCGCTCCTACAGGGGTTGTGCTCACCGGCAACGGTTTTCATCCGACCACCGGCTCCAGGCTGATCCAGTAGCGGGTCAGGCGCCGTACGCGCAGCGCGTAGGTCGCCTCCAGCATGCCCAGGGAACGGTCGATGTCGCGCACCGGGAAGGCCCCGGAGATGGCCAGGCCGGCCAGTTCCGGCGCGCAGCGCAGCACGCCGCGGCGGTAGCGCGACAGCTCGACGACAAAGTCGCCGAGGGGCATGCGGTCGGCCATCAGCATGCCCCGGGACCAGGCCACCGCGCTGGCGTCGGCGGGCGCCAGCGGGCCGACCGTGCGGGCATCGAACAAGCCCTGGCGGCCGGCGTCGACGCGCACCGCCGCGCCATCGCGCGGCACCACCCGCACCGAACCTTCGAGCACCACCAGACGCGCCTGGGCGCCGCGCTCGTGCAGGCTGAAGCGCGCCGCCCGGGCCAGCAGGGTGCCGGCGCCGACCTCGACGCCGAACGGCCGCGCCTCGTCGCGCACATTCAGCAGCAGTTCGCCCTGGAGCAGGCGCAGGCGCCGGCGCTCGGCGTCGAAACGCAGGTCGACGGCGCTGTCGGTGTTCAGGGTCAGCCGGCTGCCGTCGGGCAGTTCGCTCTCGCGCTGCTCGCCGACGGCCGTGCTCCGGTCTGCCAGCCAGGGGCGCCAGGGCGCCTGCGAGCAGGCGGCCCAGGCCAGCGGCGCGGCGCCGATCAGCATCGCCAATTGCTTCAGGGCGCGCCGCCGCGCCGGGTTGCCCTCGCGGGCCAGGGCGGGCACCGCCAGTTCCGGCGGCAGGCTGCCCAGGCGCGCCATCAGCCGTTCGGCGCGCTCCCAGGCCAGGGCATGCTCGCGGCTGAGCTGGCGCCAGCGGGCACAGGCCTGCCGGTCCGCCTCGCTCTGCTGGCCGCAGTGCAGTTGCACCAGCCAGGCGGCGGCCTCGTCGAGGATGGCCGGGGCGATGGGCGCCTCGCCGCGGCTCATGCCATCAGTTCCAGGCACTGGCGGAAGGCCTGCTGCATGTAGCGCTTGATCGAGCCGAGGGAAACCCCCAGCTCAGCAGCGATGGCCTCGTATTTCATGCCTTCGAGCTGGGACAGCAGGAACGCCCGGCGCACCCCTTCGGGCAGGCCGTCGAGCATGGCGTCGATCTCGTGCAGGGTCTCCAGCACCAGCAGGCGCCGTTCCGGCGGCGGCGCCAGTTCCTCGGGCAGTGCGGCCAGGGCGTCCAGGTAGGCGCGCTCCAGGGACTGGCGCTGGTACCAGTTGACCAGCAGGCCCCTGGCCACGGTGGTCAGGTAGGCGCGCGGCTCGCGCGCCTCCAAAACCCGGCGCGAGGCGAGCAGGCGGGCGAAGGTGTCCTGGGCCAGATCGGCGGCGTTGTCGGCACAGCCCAGACGGCGACGCAGCCAGCCGTACAGCCAACCGTGATGGTCACGGTAGAGGTGCTGCACGGCTTCGTGCAGGGAACTGTCGACAGCGGACATGAACGCACTCCGGGCTGGAGCCCCAGGCGCCAGCATTCATATGAGAATGCTTCTCATGCTATCCGTGTGATGCGCCTCTCACAAGTGGCAGCGGTGCTGCGCGGCGCACCCTACCGATGCCACGCAGACACCGTAGGGTGCGCCGCGCGCACCACCCCGCTACCAGTCCAGCGACAGGCTCAGCCCGACGCCATGCAGCGCGTCGCCCCCGGCCTTGCGGTAGTCGTAGCCCAGGCGCAGGGCCAGGTCGGGCGCCAGGTGCTGGCGCAGGCCGAGGGCGGCGCGGGTCTGGTGTTCCTCCCGTTCCGCCGCGGCGAGGGTGAAGCCCACGCCGGGCACGCTGTTCAGGCGCATGTCCACGTCGCCCCGGTCGTCCTCGAACTCCTTCTCGTGGACCACCTCGGCGAACAGCTCGGCATCCTCGGCCAGCCGGTAGTGGGCCTGCAGGCCGACGCCCAGGCGCCGCGAGTCGCGCGTCTGGTCGCCGAAGCCCAGCGCGGTGGAGCTGGCGCCCGACTCGCGATAGCCGTCCACCTCGATACGCGCCAGGTCCGCGCCGAGGTAGGGGCTGAGCCGCAGGCGCGCGCCGGCCTGCAGCTCGACGCCCAGGCGGCCGCCGAGGGCCAGCACCTGGCCGTCGGTGTCGCCGCGCTCGGTGCGGGTGGTGGCGCCGAGGGCGAAGCGCCGTTCCAGGTCGCGGTAGTCGAGGTGGCCGGCGCTCAGTACCGCGTCACCCCAGAGCAGGCCGTCGCGGTACTGGGCGAAGGCGCTGGCCAGGTAGCTGCGCAGGCCGTAGTCGGAGTCCCGCGGGCCGAGCCGCAGGTCCTGTTCCTGCACATCCAGCGCGGCGCCCAGCCGCCAGCGCTCGGCCAGGCGATAGCTGCCGCCCAGGCTCAGGCCCTTGCCGCGCAGGTCGCCGTCGGCGCGGGTGGCGGCGCCGTCCAGTTCGGCGCGGCGCGTGCTGCCGTCGACGAAGCCGCGCCAGCGCCCAACCGCCTGCCAGGCGCCGTGGTCGCCCAGCCACTGCTGGCGCAGGCGCTCCTGGCTGCCGCGCAGGGCGGACTCGCCAGCCTCGGGCAGCAGGCCGATCTCCCAGGGTGCGGCCAGGATCGAGTAGCCCTGGTCGGCGAGAATCCGCTGCATGGCGGTGGTCGGGTGCACGTAGTCGGCGTAGATCAGCCGCTCCGGGTCGGGCGTGGCGGAACCCAGGCCGTGGACCAGATTGACCCCGGCGCCGCAGCCGGCGAAGCAGGTGCCGAGCAGGTTCTGCGTCGGGTCGAAGCCGAAGGCGGCGGGGTCGGCCAGCACCTCGCGGTACAGCAGCGGCACGTTGAGCGGGATGACTTCCGCGCGCACGGCGCCGAGCTGCGCCGCCAGTTCGGCATTGAACGCCTGGGCCAGGGGCACCTGGGCCGCGTTGACCGCGCCGCCGGTGACCGGGCTGGCCACGTCGACCAGCAGCGGCACCATGAAATAGCGCCCGCCGGCGGCCTGCAGGACGCGCACACCTTCGGCCAGGCGCCCGGCGGCGGCCCGCGCGCTGGCGTCGTCGACGATCAGCCCCTGGAGGAAGTCGTTGCCGCCGCCGTTGAGGTAGAACAGGGTGTCCGGGTCGATGCCCAGGCCATTCTCGCGCAGGTGCACCAGGTAGCCGTCGCGCTGGCGGATCAGCGGGTCGCTGTAGTTCAGCCCGGCGCGCACCTGGGAGCCGCCGATGCCGGTGAGCGGGTCGAACACGCTGGTGATGGATTCGAGGATCTGCTCGGTGCGGTAGCCGCCGACCGCCCAGTTGTCGCCGTCGGCCTGGCCGTTCAGGGCGCGCACGACGTTGGTCGAGGCGATCTGCGGGGCCAGGCCCAGGCGCTGGTTGATCAGCATCGGCGAGGTGTGGCCGTAGGCCTCGCCGAGGGCGAAGTCGGGGCCCACGCGGTTGGTGTGGCGCACCGGGTTGCCGGGCGCGCCGCTCTCGGGGCGCTGGCCGGCGTCGCTCAGGCTGTCGCCGAACACCACCATGCCGCTGTAGGCGGCGGCGTGGGCCGAGGCGGCGCCCGCCAGCAGGCAGGCGGTCGCCAGCGGAGTCAGTAGTCGCTTCATGATCCATGTCCCTCGTTCTTGTCGTTATGGGCAAGCGGCGAGGGACTGTAGGGGAGCGGCGCGGGGAAACGCACGATCGCTCCGTGCAATTCCCTACTAAGTCGGAGGCGCCGGACGACGGATTACTCCGGCGGCGCGGCGTTCGCTCCTAGGGGCGATGACGCCGCGGCTAGAGCGGCTGCGCGCCGCCCTTGCGCGGCTCCTGCTGGGCCAGTTCGCTGTCGACGGCGGTCTTCGGCTTGATCAGGCTGAAGTCGATCAGGTTCTGCGGTTGCTGGGGGTCGCCGATCAGCAGCGGGCGCGGCGTGAAGTCGGCGCTGACCAGGCTGCGGCTGCGGTCGCGCTCGGCGAAGTCGAGGCCGGCGAGGTCGGCCCAGGTGTGGATCAGGCTGGAGCTGCTGAACGGCCGCGCCAGCGCCTGGCTGAAATCGCGCGGCTGGCGGGCCTGCCACTTCGGCGAATTCCACAGGATGAACGGGATGGTGTACATCGGCCCGGTCGGCGCCGCCTCGTTTCGCCCCAGCACCTCGGCCCGCGGCGCGTCGAACACCGCCTCGCCATGGTCGGAGAGGTACAGCAGGAAGCCGTCGGGATCGGTGGCGGAGAAGCGCTCGATCAGGTTGGAGACGACGAAGTCGTTATACAGCACCGCGTTGTCGTAGGCGTTGTAGGTCGGCAGCTGATCGTCGGTGACGTGCGCCGGCGCGCCGCTGCGGTCGGTGAAGCGCTCGTACTCGGGCGGGTAGCGGTACTGGTAGCTCATGTGGGTGCCGAGCAGGTGGACCACGATGAACTTGCGCGGCGCATCCTCGGCCAGCACCTTGGCGAACGGCGCGAACACGTCGCCGTCGTACTGGCGGGCGTTCTGCTCGCGGTTGTTGTTCAGGTAGAACTGCTCGTCCGCCTGCTTGGAGAAGGTGGTGAGCATGGTGTTGCGCTTGGTGATGGTCTGCTGGTTGGTGATCCAGTAGGTCTTGTAGCCGGCCTGCTTCATCACGCTGACCAGCGACGGGGTTTCCAGGTAGGCGTCGGGGTTCTCCTGATCGGCGAAGGTCAGCACCTGCTGCAGCGCCTCGATGGTGTAGGGGCGCGGGGTGACCACGCCGGTGAACACCTGCAACTGGTCGCGCAGCCTGTCCAGCTCCGGGGTGGTCTGGCGGCCGTAGCCGTAGAGGCTCATGCGCTGGCGGTTGGTCGATTCGCCGATCACCAGCACCAGGGTCGCCGGCTTGCCGGCATGGGCGTCGGCCAGGCCGGTCAGCGGCGCGATGCGCTGGCGGCCCTCCAGCAGCGCCTGCATGCTGGCCAGCTGGGCGCTGTACTGGCGGAAGCCGACCACCAGTTGCCAGGGCGTCGCCGGCTCGATGCGCTCCTCGAAGTTCTCCAGCGCTATCCGCGGGTCGTCGTGCTTGCTGAACTGGCGCAGGGCCGGGTAGCCGAGCGAGGAGAACAGCAGGAACAGCGAGGCCAGCAGCGCCACCGGCCGCGACAGGTACACCGGCCGCACCTTGCGCCACAGCAGCCAGGCGCCCAGGCCGTAGGCGAGGAAGGCCGGCACCATCCACCAGGCGAAATACTGCGCCAGGTACTCACTGCCTTCGCTGACGTTCGACTCGAACAGGATGAAGATGACGCTCTGCGAGAACTCCTGGCCATAGATCAGGAAGTAGCCGAAGCCGGCCAACGAGCAGAGCCATAGCGGCACGCCGATCAGCGCCGCCAGCAGCCTGGCGCGGGCGGGGAACAGCAGCAGCGGCACCAGCCACAGCAGGCTCAGCACCAGCGACTGGCGCAGGCCGGCGAAGCCAGCGCTGTCGCTGGCGTAGATCAGGATCTGGGTGACACCCGAGAAATACCAGAAGAACAGGAAGGCCCAGCCCAGGCCGGCCCAGTCGATGCCGGCCCCATCCGCGGCGCCGCGGGAGGCGTCGGCGCGTTGCGCGTTTGTCATTACAGCCCCAGAGCGAAGCGGGAAGTCCCCTTGTGGCCCGGCAATCTGCCCGGGCGGGCGTGAAAACTTCGTCAAATGCCGCCCCGGCGGAGCGGAGCCGCCGAGTCAATATCAAAACTTTTTGATATTGCGGTTGCTGTGTGAAAAGTGACCGACTAGACTGCCGGCCCCATGAACATGCGCGTTCCCCAGCTCCGTTTCGAGCCAGCCGACGACCTGGCCGCCCTGTGCAAGGCCGGCGGCGATCCGCTGCGCCTGAACGTGCTGCGCGCGCTGAGCAACGACTCCTTCGGCGTGCTGGAGCTGGCACAGATTTTCGCCATCGGCCAGTCAGGCATGAGCCACCACCTCAAGGTGCTGGCGCAGGCCGGCCTGGTGGCGACCCGCCGCGAGGGCAACGCGATCTTCTATCGCCGCGCCCTGCAGCGCAGCGAGCTGCCTGGCGCCAACCTGCACGGCGCGCTGCTGCAGGCGGTGGACGAACTGCAGCTGCCGGACGAGGTGCTGGCGCGCATCGCCGCCGTGCACGCCCAGCGCGCCGCGGCCAGTCGCGACTACTTCGCCCGCACGGCGGACAAGTTCCAGGCCCGCCAGGACCTGATCGCCGGCCTGCCGCAGTACCGCGACAGCCTGCTGGCCCTGCTCGACGCCCTGGGCTTTACCCGCGAGGCGACGGCGTTGGAAGTCGGCCCCGGCGACGGCGGCTTTCTTCCGGAGCTGGCCCGCCGCTTCGACCGGGTGACCGCGCTGGACAACAGCGAGGCGATGCTGGAGCTGGCGCGCCAGCACTGCCAGAAGGAACGACTGGACAACGTCGAGCTGCAGCTCGCCGATGCCCTGCACGACGACATCGGCGCCGCCGACTGCGTGGTGGTGAACATGGTGCTGCACCATTTCGCCGCCCCGGCCGAGGCGCTGAAGAGGCTGGCCCGCCTGGTGAAACCGCGCGGCAGCCTGCTGATCACCGAGCTGTGCAGCCACGACCAGAGCTGGGCCAGGACGGCCTGCGGCGACCTCTGGCTCGGCTTCGATCAGGATGATCTGGCCCACTGGGCCGATGCCGCGGGGCTCACGCCCGGCGAGAGCCTCTATGTGGGCCTCAAGAACGGCTTTCAGATTCAGGTACGGCACTTCGCCAAGCCGGATGCGAAGCAAACCCAGGAATGAATAGGATCTTGAAATGAGCGAATACTCCCTGTTTACCTCCGAGTCCGTGTCCGAGGGCCATCCGGACAAGATCGCCGACCAGATTTCCGATGCCGTCCTCGACGCCATCATCGCCCAGGACAAGCACGCCCGCGTGGCCGTGGAGACCCTGGTCAAGACCGGCGTCGCCATCATCGCCGGCGAAGTCACCACCAGCGCCTGGGTCGACCTGGAGCAGATCGTCCGCGACGTGATCTGCGACATCGGCTACACCAGCTCCGACGTCGGCTTCGACGGCGCCACCTGCGGCGTGATGAACATCATTGGCAAGCAGTCCCCGGACATCAACCAGGGCGTCGACCGCGCCAAGCCGGAAGACCAGGGCGCCGGCGACCAGGGCCTGATGTTCGGCTACGCCAGCAACGAGACCGACGTGCTGATGCCGGCGCCGATCCGCTTCTCCCACGCCCTGGTCGAGCGCCAGGCCGAGGCCCGCAAGTCCGGCCTGCTGCCGTGGCTGCGCCCGGACGCCAAGAGCCAGGTCACCTGCCGCTACGAAGGTGGCAAGGTGGTCGGCATCGACGCCGTGGTGCTGTCCACCCAGCACAACCCGGAAGTCTCGCTGGCCGACCTGCGCGAAGGCGTGATGGAGCTGATCATCAAGCACGCCCTGCCGGCCGAACTGCTGCACAAGGACACCCAGTTCCACATCAACCCGACCGGCAACTTCGTGATCGGCGGCCCGGTGGGCGACTGCGGCCTGACCGGCCGCAAGATCATCGTCGACAGCTACGGCGGCATGGCCCGCCACGGCGGTGGCGCCTTCTCCGGCAAGGACCCGTCCAAGGTCGACCGTTCGGCCGCCTACGCCGGCCGCTACGTGGCCAAGAACATCGTCGCCGCCGGCCTGGCCGACAAGTGCGAGATCCAGGTCTCCTACGCCATCGGCGTGGCCCAGCCGACCTCCATCTCGGTCAACACCTTCGGCACCCACAAGATCGCCGAGGACAAGATCATCAAGCTGGTGCGCGAAGTGTTCGACCTGCGCCCGTACGCCATCACCAAGATGCTCGACCTGCTCCACCCGATGTACCAGGAAACCGCGGCTTACGGCCACTTCGGCCGCACTCCGCAGCAGAAGACCGTCGGCGACGACAGCTTCACCACCTTCACCTGGGAGCAGACCGACAAGGTCGACGCCCTGCGCGCCGCGGCCGGCCTGTAAGGCCTGCGTCGCAGCAAAAAAGCCCCGCCTTGGCGGGGCTTTTTTGTTGGCTACGGCACCATGAAAAGCTGTGGGACTAGCGCTGCCGTAGGGTGCGCCGCGCGCCGGTCGTAGCCCGGATGAAATCCGGGAGCATTGGTCTGGCGCTTGGGTTTCCAGTCGATTGCCGAGTGTTCCTATACATCTGGTTTCGCCCTACAGGGCCAGTCGACACACGCCTGCCCCGTGCCATGCTGCAACCATTCCCCTTCCCGAAGGGTCGACTCATCCGACACCCGAACGAGGAACATGCCATGACTCACACGCCCCTGCTGTCCGCCCTCCTCCTGGCCGGCTGCGCCGCCCTCGCCCTGCCCGCCGGCGCGGCCGAAGCCACCGGTTGCGCCGCCAAGCGCGAGCGCCTGGAGGCACAGCTCGAAGAGGCCAAGTCGCAGGGCAACCGCGACCGCCAGGCCGGGCTGGAGAAGGCCCTGGGCAAGGTCGTCGACCACTGCGACGACGCCAGCCTGCACAAGACCCGCGAGGAAAAGGTGCTGGAGGCCGAACACGAAGTGCGCACCCGCGAGGCGGAACTGGAGAAAGCGCTGAAGAAAGGCGACCCGGCCAAGATCGACAAGCGCAAGACCAAGCTGGCCGAGGCGCGCGAGGAACTGCGCCAGGCCCAGGAAGCGCTGCAGCGCTGACGGCGCTTTTGTGCAATCCGCCGGCGAGTGGCTACGCTGGCGTCAGTCCCCCATGGAGCAAGGATGCTCGCCATGCCAAGACGGATCGCCCCGCTGTTCGCCCTGTTCGCCTGCGCGGCCAACGCCGCCCCCTGCCCCGACTGGCCCGCCGCCCGGGCCGCCGGGGAGATCTCCGCCCTGGAACGGCGCATCGCCGAATGGGACCACGCCTACCACGTCGATGGCCGCGCCCTGGTCGCGGACGAACTCTACGACCAGAGCCGCGAGCTGCTCGGCCAGTGGCGGGCCTGCTTCCCAGCGCACGATGCCGCGCCCGGCGACCCGCTGCGGGGCGCCGGCGGACCGGTCCTCCATCCAGTGGCGCAGACCGGCCTGGCCAAGCTGCGCGACGAGGCGGCGGTGAAAACCTGGATGGCCGGCCGCGACGACCTGTGGGTGCAGCCCAAGGTCGATGGCGTGGCCGTCACCCTGCTCTACCGCGACGGTCGCCTGCAGCAGGCGATCAGCCGTGGCGACGGCCGCAGCGGCCAGGACTGGACCACGCAGGTGCGCGCGCTCGAAGCCGTTCCCGCACGGTTATCGCGCCGCCAGGAAACGATCCTGCAAGGCGAGCTGTACTGGCGCGCCACCGGCCACATCCAGGCGCGCGACGGCGGCAACGGCCTGCGCGGCAAGGCGGCCGGGGCCATGGCCCGCCACGAGGCGAACGCGACGGAGACGAAGCGGATCGGCCTGTTCGTCTGGGACTGGCCCAACGGGCCAGCGACCATGGCCGAGCGCCTGCGGGGCCTGCGCGAAATGGGTTTCGCCGACAGCGCGGAACTGACGCAGCCGGTACGAACGCCCGAGGAAGCCGGGCAATGGCGCGAGCGCTGGTACCGCGCCGAGCTGCCGTTCGCCAGCGACGGCGTGGTGCTGCGCCAGGGAGATCGGCCCGCCGGCGCAGGCTGGATCGCCCAACCGCCGGGCTGGGCAGCCGCCTGGAAATACCCGGCGCGCCAGGCCCTGGCGGAAGTGCGCGCCGTGCAGTTCCAGATCGGCCGCACGGGGCGCATCACTCCGCTGCTGCGCCTGCGGCCGGTCGAGCTGGACGGGCGCCGGGTGAGCCGCGTCGGCCTCGGCTCGCTGCAGCGCTGGCAGGCCCTGGACATCCGCCCCGGCGACCAGGTGGCCGTCACCCTCGCCGGCCTGACCATTCCCCAGGTCGGCGACGTCGTCTGGCGCAGCGAGCAGCGCTTCGCCCTGGCCGTGCCCGATCCGGCGGCCCACCACCCGCTCAGTTGCTGGCGACCGACGCCCGGCTGCGAGGGCCAGTTCGCCGCCCGCCAGCAGTGGCTGAGCGGCAGGCGCGGCCTGGCGCTGCCCGGCGTCGGCGCGGGCACCTGGGAAAAGCTGCGCCTGCGGGGGCTGCTGGACTGGCTGGAACTGCGGGAAGACGAACTGGCGCAGCGCCCGGGCCTGGGCAGTCGCAGTGCCGCGGCCCTGCACCGCAGCTTCGCCGGCGCGCGGCAGCGGCCGTTCCAGCAATGGCTGGGCGCCCTGGGGCTGCCGCCCAGCGGCTCGGCGCCGCTGCAGGGCGACTGGGACACCCTGGCCGCCCGCGACGCCACGGACTGGGATGCCTACGGCGGCATCGGTGCGACCCGCGCCAGGCAGCTAGTCGAATTCTTCCGCCACGAAGAAGTGCTGCGTCTGCGCGAGCAGTTGCGCCAGGCCGACGTTGCAGGCTTCTAACCCGCCGTAGGGTGCGCCGTGCGCACCACCTGGGTAATCGCTCCAACTCCCGGTGCGCACGGCGCACCCTACCGGCGTCGCACCAATCGTGCCCAGTCCCGCTTCCGGCGTGCGCCATGCCCGGCGGTTGACAGGCCTCGCCCCGGCGTTTCCACTGCAGCCTGATTCGCGAGGCCGCCATGCACCCACTGCCCCTGCTCTCCTTCCACAGCTACGCCGAACAGCGGCTCAACCGCACGCCGATCCTGTCGCCCCTGCTGGTGACCGTGGTCGAAGGCGAGAAATGGCTGCGCATCGGCGAGCAGGAGTGGCGCTGCCCCGCCGGCTCCTGGCTGGCCCTGGCCGGCGAGCAGCGGGTGCAGCTGATCAATCGCCCCGGCACGCACGGCAGCTATCAGGCCTGGGCCCTGGGTCAGCAGGAGGGCTGGCAGCAGCGCCTGCACGAGCTGTTCGGCGCCCAGCTGGCCGGCCGCGACCGCAACGCGCCGGCCCAGGTCTTCGCACCGTCGGAAGACGCCCGCGCGGCGTTCGCCCGGCTGCTCGAACTGCTGCCGCTGGCTGAGCGCGGCGGACTGCAGGCGGCCCAGGCCGAGCATGCCTGGCAGGGATTGATGCTGGCCCTGGCCGAGGCCGGCCAGGGCGGCGTGCTGCTCAACCGGCGCAGATACCCGGTGCGCGAACGCCTCCTCAACCTGCTACGCAGCGACCTCAGCCACGACTGGCAGGCCGACGCGGTCGCGGCGCGCCTGGCCATGAGCCCGGCGACCCTGCGGCGCAAGCTGGCCGGCGAAGGCATCTCCTTCCGCCGCCTGCTCCAGGACGCCCGCATGGAGCACGCGCTCGGCCTGGTCAACGCCTCGCAACGGCCCCTCGGCGAGATCGCCGCCGCCTGCGGCTACCAGTCGCCATCGCGCTTCGCCGCAGCCTTCCAGCGCCAGTTCGGCTGCGCCCCCAGCAGCCTGCGACAGATGAGCGGAACGGGCTAGTCGTTGCGCGCCCGGGGCGCGCGGCGGCAAGCATGGGGCGGCATAGTGGGGACCATCCATCACAAGGAGGTCCTCCATGAAGATTTCACGTCACGCCCTGCCCCTGTTCGGCCTGCTGCTCGCCAGCGGCGCCCAGGCCTTCGAGCTGAGCAGCCCGGACATCGCCGACGGCCAGCCCCTGACCCGCGCCCAGGAGTTCCAGGGCTTCGGCTGCAACGGCGACAACCGCGCCCCGGCCCTGAACTGGAAGGACGCCCCGAGCGGTACCCAGAGCTTCGCCGTCACGGTCTACGATCCGGACGCGCCGACCGGCTCGGGCTGGTGGCACTGGGTGCTGTTCAACCTCCCGGCGGACAGCCAGGGCCTGCCCGCCATGGCCGGCCAGCTGGGCGGAGCGGCGCTGCCCGAAGGCGCCGTGCAGAGCCTGACCGACTATGGCCAGCCGGGTTTCGGCGGCGCCTGCCCGCCGCTGGGGGACAAGCCGCACCGCTACATCTTCACCGTGCACGCGCTGAAGGTGCCGCGCCTGGAGCTGGACGAGCGCGCCATGCCGGCGCTGGTCGGCTACATGCTCAACGCCAACGGCCTGGGTCGCGCCAGCCTCACCGCCACCTACGGGCGGCCGGCTCAGTAGATCCGGAACTCCTCGTGGCAGGCCTTGCAGGCCGCCTCGACCTTGTCGACCGGGGCGACCAGCGCCTCTGCCTGCAGCGGCCTGGCCTGGGCGGCGGTGCGCAGTTCGGCGGTGGCCGCCTCCAGTTCGCGGGCCATCTGCTGGAAACGCTCATGGCGCTGCCATACCTCGTCGCGGGCCTGGCTGTGGTCGGCGGAATCCTGCGCCTGGGGGAAGTGCTGCCAGGGCTGGCGCGACAGCTCGTCGAGGCGGGTGGCGCCTTCGGCGAAGCGCTTTTCGTTGAAACTCAGGCGCCCACGCAGCATGCCGCCCAGGTCTTCGCTGGTGCGCAGCATGTCCTTGAACAGGGCCTGGCGCTTGCCCAGGGGCGAATCGGGATCGACCCGGTCGCAGGCGGCGAGCAGGGTACAGGCGAGCAGGGCCAGGAAAATTTTCGACTTCATCGTGACGGCTGGGTGGGAACGGAGGTCGACAGTATTGCCACTCTCCGCCCCGCGGCCAAGGGTTAGGATGCCGCAGCCGCCTCCGGGAAACGGTCGCGGATGTAGCTGATCTGGGTCTTGCCGTGCGGTGCCGGCAGCCCCTCCGCGTCCAGGTTGACGAACACCAGGCGGTCGATGGTCAGGATGCTCTTGCGGGTGATCTTGTTGCGCACTTCGCAGCGCAGGGTCAGGGACGTACGGCCGAACTCGGTGGCGGTGATGCCCAGTTCGATGATGTCGCCCTGGCGCGCCGAGCTGACGAAGTTGATCTCGGAGATCAGCTTGGTCACCACCCGCTGGCTGTCGAGCTGGATGATGGCGTAGATCGCCGCCTCCTCGTCGATCCACTTCAGCAGGCTGCCGCCGAACAGGCTGCCGTTGGGGTTGAGGTCTTCGGGTTTCACCCATTTGCGTGTGTGGAATTTCATCGCCACTCCTGTCTTGTCGGTCAGTTTCTGCCGCCATCATGGCCGAGCGGGACGGCGGTTGTCCCGGCAATGTTTTCAATGACGGCGATAGCCTGGCCGGCACGGAGGCGCCCCGATTGCCCGCGTCGCGACGGAAGACCTTGGGCTGCGCCGCGCGGCTGGCTATAATCGCCCGGCTTCACACGGCCGGCTCCGCTCCGGCCGTGCCCGCCTCCCGTCCGAGGGGCGCTGCAGCAGGCCGCAAGACCCGTTTCGAAACCGGCGCCCGCCCGCTTCGAACCCGGCTCCCGCCTGTCAGGCTCGGACGGGGCGTTACCCAACGCATCAACGGCGCCCATTCGCACACAACGAATGGAGAGCTTTTGCATGAGCGCTGCTTTTAACGATTACAAGGTCGCCGATATTTCCCTGGCCGACTGGGGCCGCAAGGAACTGATCATCGCCGAGTCCGAGATGCCGGCACTGATGGGCCTGCGCCGCAAGTACGCCGCCAGCCAGCCGCTGAAAGGCGCCAGGATCATCGGCTGCATCCACATGACCATCCAGACCGGCGTGCTGATCGAGACCCTGATCGCCCTCGGCGCCGAAGTGCGCTGGTCCAGCTGCAACATCTTCTCCACCCAGGACCAGGCCGCCGCCGCCATCGCCGCCGCCGGCATCCCGGTGTTCGCCTGGAAGGGCGAGACCGAGGAAGAGTACGAGTGGTGCATCGAGCAGACCATCCTCAAGGACGGCCAGCCGTGGGACGCCAACATGATCCTGGACGACGGCGGCGACCTGACCCAGATCATCCACGAGCGCTACCCGGCGATGCTGGACAAGATCCACGGCGTGACCGAGGAAACCACCACCGGCGTGCACCGCCTGCTCGACATGCTCAAGGCCGGCACCCTGAAAATCCCGGCGATCAACGTCAACGACTCGGTGACCAAGAGCAAGAACGACAACAAGTACGGCTGCCGCCACAGCCTGAACGACGCCATCAAGCGCGGCACCGACCACCTGATGTCCGGCAAGCAGGCCCTGGTGATCGGCTACGGCGACGTGGGCAAGGGCTCGGCCGCCTCGCTGCGCCAGGAAGGCATGATCGTCAAGGTCTCGGAAGTCGACCCGATCTGCGCCATGCAGGCGTGCATGGACGGCTACGAAGTGGTCTCCCCCTACAAGAACGGCCTCAACGACGGCACCGAGGCCAGCATCGACGGCGACCTGCTGGGCAAGATCGACCTGATCGTCACCACCACCGGCAACGTCAACGTCTGTGACGCCGGCATGCTCAAGGCCCTGAAGAAGCGCGCCGTGGTCTGCAACATCGGCCACTTCGATAACGAGATCGATACCGCCTTCATGCGCAAGAACTGGGCCTGGGAAGAGGTCAAGCCGCAGGTGCACAAGATCCACCGCACCGGCGCCGGCACCTTCGACCCGCGCAACGAGGACTACCTGATCCTGCTGGCCGAAGGCCGCCTGGTGAACCTGGGCAACGCCACCGGCCACCCGAGCCGGATCATGGACGGTTCCTTCGCCAACCAGGTGCTGGCGCAGATCCACCTGTACGAGGCGCAGTTCGCCGCCCTGCCGGCCGCCGACAAGGCCGCCAAGGTGACCGTCGAGGTGCTGCCGAAGAAGCTGGACGAGGAGGTGGCGCTGGAAATGGTCAGGGGCTTCGGCGGTGTGGTCACCCAGCTGACCCCGAAGCAGGCCGAGTACATCGGCGTGACCGTCGAAGGTCCGTTCAAGCCGGACAGCTACCGCTACTAACCGCAGCGGCAAGCGGCAAGCCACAAGCAGCAAGCAGGCGTCGAACCGCTCTGCCTGCCGCTTGAGGCTTGTAGCCTGCGGCTGAGAAGGAACCCTTCTCCATGTCTCAAGAACGTCGTTACAGCTTCGAGTTCTTCCCCACCAAGACCGAGGCCGGGCATGAAAAACTGCTGAACGTCGCCCGTCAGCTGTCCACCTACAACCCCGATTTCTTCTCCTGCACCTATGGTGCCGGTGGCTCGACCCGTGATCGCACCCTCAACACCGTCCTGCAGCTGGACGGTGATGTCGGCGTGCCGACCGCGCCGCACCTGTCCTGCGTCGGCGACAGCAAGGAAGAGCTGCGCAGCCTGCTCAGCCAGTACAAGAACTCCGGCATCAAGCGTATCGTCGCCCTGCGCGGCGACCTGCCGTCCGGCATGGGCATGGCCAGCGGCGAGCTGCGCTTCGCCAACGAGCTGGTGGAGTTCATCCGCGCCGAGAGCGGCGACCACTTCCACATCGAAGTGGCGGCCTACCCGGAAGTGCATCCGCAGGCCCGCAGCTACGAGGACGACCTGAAGAACTTCGCGCGCAAGTGCCAGGCCGGCGCCGACAGCGCCATCACCCAGTACTTCTTCAGCGCCGACTGCTACTTCTACTTCGTCGAGCGCGCGCGCCGCATCGGGGTGGAAATCCCGATCGTGCCGGGCATCATGCCGATCACCAACTACAGCAAGCTGGCGCGCTTCTCCGACGCCTGCGGCGCCGAGCTGCCGCGCTGGATTCGCAAGCAGCTGGAGGCCTACGCCGACGACCTGGACAGCATCCAGGCCTTCGGCGAGCAGGTGGTGACCGAGATGTGCGAGCGCCTGCTCGAAGGCGGCGCCCCGGGGCTGCATTTCTACACCCTCAACCAGGCCGAACCGAGCCTGGCCATCTGGAACAACCTCGGCCTGCCGCGCTGAGGCGAGCGCGCCGCCGTGGCAACTTCGCGACGGCGGCGCGATCTGATGACAGACAATCCCTCCCCGCGCCTCGTCATTCCGGCGCGCTCGCGCCGTCCGACACGGAAGCCTAGATGACTCTGGTACGCAACAAGATCAATGCCTCGGTGAGCCCCAAGGGCAGCCTGGAAATCCTCTCCCAACGCGAAGTGCAGCAACTGCGCGAGACCGGCTCCGACAGCGTCTACGCCCTGTTCCGCCAGTGCGCGCTGGCGATCCTCAACACCGGCTCGCACAGCGACAACGCCAAGACCATCCTCGAGGCCTACCCGGACTTCGAAGTGATCATCCACCAGCAGGACCGGGGCATCCGCCTGGAACTGCGCAACGCGCCGGCCGACGCCTTCGTCGACGGTGAGATGATCGCCAGCACCCGGGAAATGCTGTTCAGCGCCCTGCGCGACATCGTCTTCACCCAGAGCGAACTGGAGAACCAGCGCGTCGACTTCGACAGCTCGCAGGGCATCACCGACTACGTCTTCCACCTGCTGCGCAACGCCCGCACCCTGCGCGCCGGCGTCGAGCCGCGGATGGTGGTGTGCTGGGGCGGCCACTCCATCAGCACCGAGGAATACAAGTACACCAAGCGCGTCGGCCACGAACTCGGCCTGCGCGGCCTGGACGTCTGCACCGGCTGCGGCCCGGGCGTGATGAAGGGACCGATGAAAGGCGCCACCATCGCCCACGCCAAGCAGCGCATCGCCGGCGCACGCTACCTGGGCCTGACCGAGCCGGGCATCATCGCCGCCGAGGCGCCGAACCCGATCGTCAACGAACTGGTGATCCTGCCGGACATCGAGAAGCGCCTGGAGGCCTTCGTCCGCGTCGGCCACGGCATCATCATCTTCCCCGGCGGCGTCGGCACGGCGGAGGAATTCCTCTACCTGCTCGGCATCCTCACCCACCCGGACAACGCCGACCTGCCGTTCCCGGTGGTGCTCACCGGGCCGAAGGTCGCCGAGCCCTACCTGCAGCAGCTGCACGCTTTCATCGGCGCGACACTCGGCGAGGAAGCGCAGAAGCGCTACGTGCTGATCCCCAACGACCCGGCCGAAGTCGCGCGCCACATGGCCGCCGGCATGAAGGAGGTGCAGCGCTTCCGCCGCGAGCGCAACGACGCCTTCCACTTCAACTGGCTGCTGAGGATTGACGAGAGCTTCCAGCGCCCCTTCGAGCCGACCCACGAGGCCATGGCCGCCCTCAACCTGACCCGCGCCCAGCCGCTCCACCAGCTAGCGGCCAACCTGCGCCGGGCCTTCTCCGGCATCGTCGCCGGCAACGTCAAGGAGAACGGCATCCGCCTGATCGAGGAACACGGTCCCTACGTGCTGCGCGGAGAAAAGGACATCATGCAGCCGCTGGACCGCCTGCTGCAGTCCTTCGTCGAACAGCACCGTATGAAGTTGCCGGGCAGCAGCGCCTACGTGCCGTGCTATCGGGTGGTGAGCTAGAGCGGCCAGCGCTTTCCCGGAGCCATTGGCGGGCTCGTCCCGTCGTGGCGGGATCGGACGGTCTCTCCCAGAAGCCGAAGCAGCTCTCAAACCCGCCACTTGTGGCTGCCCATCGAAGGACGTTGCACATAAACTGCGGCCAGCCGGCACCACGGCCGGCGAGTTCGCTCTACATCGACGAGGTTGAAATGGACGTCACCTACGGAAAGCCCACGGGGCTGGAGTGCGCCGATTTCACCAATGAAATCCAGCCGCTGCCCAAGCTGGGCGATACCCTTCCCAAGGGCCTGACCCGGCAATATCTCCTCCGCACACCCAGCCCATACATCTTCGGTACCGACCCGACTCCCGAGACCCGCCTCTACAGGAATCCGCGCAGCGTATTCAGGCAGGTCAACGGCGGCACTTCACCGTCGACCGCGATCGCCCGTTTCAACAGCAATACCGGCGAACTCGTGATGCTGGAAAGCGCCAACGAAATCGAGCTGGCCATCCGGGAGTTCGAGGCCAAGCAGACGCAGACCAGAAGAGCCTCCTGAAGTGAGGCGCATCTCGATCTGGGCCCTGTCCCTGCTACCCGTGCTCATCCTGGCGCTGTGCGGCAACGCGATCTACGACTGGCTGCTGGAACAGGTCACGGCCGGGCAAGCCCATGCGCTTATCGCCCTGACGCCAGAAGCCGTCTTCATGCACCGGGCCAAGACCATAGGCTCGCTCGTGCTGCTCGGACTGTGCATGGGCTTGGCGTTGCGTCATTGCCTGAAGCCCGCCTCCGGCCTCCACAGAGCGCTGTCGCTGTTCACGCTGGCCGCCATCGCCGCCAGCGCCACGACGGTGACGATCGTCAAGCTCCGCGACCATGTCCAGTCGACCGCCGGCGCCCGGATCATCGACTCGTCGATGGAGATAGGCGCAATCCCGTTGTATCTGGCGGGCGTGATCCCGGCTGCCTGTCTCCTGGCCGGTGGTGTCCTGCTGGCCCTGGTCTTCGGCAAACGAACCCATGCATAGGGTTGTCGCCCTCTTCTACGCACACCTGATAAGACCCTGGTTGCGAGGCTACCGGCGCATCGTGGTCTTCTCCGGGCGGGAGACCCGGCGCAGCTTCGCGGCGTTCCTGGCGCTCCACTACGGCTTGCTGCTCCTGATCACCCAGGACGGCATGCTCGACCTTTCCCGTGATGTGCTCGCGGGCCTGGGGCTGTTCTCCCTGCTGGTGACGCTCAGCTACAACGTGAGGCGGCTGCACGACAGCAATCGCTCGGGACTGCTGTGCCTCGCCTACTGCCTGGCAGCCGCGCCCGTGGTCGTGGCGGTGTCCCTGTTCCTGTCGCCGGACAATCGGGACAATCCCTATGGTCCCGATCCACGGCACGGGAACTATTGAGCAAGCGCTTCATCTGAGCCTCACCCGGATGAGTCCACCGCCGCACGCTCCCTAGAGCGAGCCAGCCGGAAAATTCAGACGACAGGCAACTAGCGGTGCAGCCACATTGCTCTGTTATACTTGCCGTTCCCGCCAGGCTTGCGCCCGGATGCTCGGCCACCCATCGCCCAGCAGTACCGGACGGGATCGTTCAACGAGAGCGATTCAAGCCAGGCAACTTCCCAATGGGCCTTCGCCCCACTTAGACAGGATTGCTCATGTCCTTTGCTTCCCTCGGTCTCTCCGAGGCATTGGCCGGTGCCGTTGAGGCCGCCGGCTACGCCCAGCCCACTCCGGTGCAGCAGCGGGCCGTTCCCGCCGTGCTGCAAGGCCGCGACCTGATGGTCGCCGCCCAGACGGGTACTGGTAAAACCGCAGGCTTCGCCCTGCCGATTCTGGAACGCCTGTTCCCGGGCGGTCATCCGGACCGCGAACACCGCCGCGGCCCGCGCCAGGCCCGCGTGCTGGTGCTGACGCCGACCCGCGAGCTGGCCGCCCAGGTGCACGACAGCTTCAAGATCTACGCCCGCGACCTGCCATTGGTCAGCACCTGCATCTTCGGCGGTGTCGGCATGAATCCGCAGGTCCAGGCCCTGTCCAAGGGCGTCGACCTGCTGGTGGCCTGCCCGGGTCGCCTGCTCGACCTGGCCGGCCAGGGCAGCGTCGACCTGTCCCATGTGGAGATTCTGGTCCTCGACGAAGCCGACCGCATGCTCGACATGGGCTTCATCCATGATGTGAAGAAGGTGCTGGCCAGGCTGCCGGCCCAGCGCCAGAACCTGCTGTTCTCGGCGACCTTCTCCAAGGACATCATCGCCCTGACCAACAAGCTGCTGCACGACCCCGAGCGCATCGAGGTGACGCCGCCGAACACCACGGTCGAGCGAATCGAGCAGCGTGTGTTCCGCATTCCGAGCACCCACAAGCGCGCCCTGCTGGCGCACCTGATCACCCTCGGCGCCTGGGAACAGGTACTGGTGTTCACCCGTACCAAGCATGGCGCCAACCGCCTGGCCGAATACCTGGACAAGCACGGGCTGCCGGCTGCCGCGATCCACGGCAACAAGAGCCAGAATGCCCGCACCAAGGCCCTGGCCGACTTCAAGGCCAACCAGGTGCGCATCCTGGTGGCCACCGATATCGCCGCCCGCGGCCTGGACATCGACCAGCTGCCGCACGTGGTCAACTACGAGCTGCCCAACGTCGAGGAAGACTACGTCCACCGCATCGGCCGCACCGGCCGCGCCGGGCGCAGCGGCGAGGCCATCTCGCTGGTGGCGCCGGACGAGGAGAAACTGCTCAAGGCCATCGAGCGCATGACCCGGCAGCAGATTCCGGATGGCGATATGCAGGGCTTCGACCCGGCCAGCGTCGAAGTCGAGAAGCCGGAAGCGCGTGGCCCGCGCCCGGAACGCCAGCCGCGCGCCGACAAGCCGAGGCACGAAGCCAGGCACGAGCCCAAGGCCGATGGCGAAACCGGAGAAGGCCCGGGCAAGAAGCGCAAGCGTCGGCGCGGCAAGGGAAAGACGCCAGGCCAGGGTGAAACCGTCCAGGGCCAGCAACCGTCGCAGCCACAGGCCCAGCCTCGCCAGGCCAAGGCCAGGAAGCCCGCCACGCCGCAGGACATGCCGCCGGAGCGCGACCCGGAGGAATTCCTCGACGACGACTACGACAATTTCGGCAACCGCGCCGACTACGTACCGCCGGCCCAGCCCAAGCCCCAGGGACGCAACCAGCGCCGTGGTGGTCAGGGCAGCGCTCAGCCGCGCGGCCAGGCCCAGGGCGGTCAGCGTCAGGGCAACGGCGGCCAAGGCGGCCAGAAGCAGCAGGGCAAGCCCGGCCAGCGCCAGGGCAGCAACGGCCAGAACCGCAGCCGCAGCGGCGGTCAGGGTCGCAGCAACGGCGGCGGTCGCCGCGAAGAGCCGCGCTACGATCGCCAGGAGCCGGCGGTGCAGGACAGCCGCGTCGCCAAGCAGCCGCTGATCATCCGCAAGGGTGAGCGCCTGCCGACGCTGGAGCAGCTGGAAAGCCTGCAGGAGACTCGCCCGCGCGGCGAGAAGCCGGCGCTGCTGACCCGCAAGGAGTCGTAGACGGCTGGAAAAGGCCATGTCCCCGTTAAATATTGCCCTGACTTGAGCCGCGGAATTCGCGGATGAATTCGCTCCTGCAACGCGGGATCGGTCAACACCAGATAACGGGGATATAGCCCATGAAAAAGCCGGCCCAAGGGCCGGCTTTTTTGTGCCGCAGAGATGAGGGTTTAGCGAGCCAGCACCAGGCCAAGCGGAAGAGGACCGAGGGCGCGGAGTCTACAAACAGTAGATGCTCCGGGCGCGCTCAGCGGCAAGCCCCTGCCCGGGCCCTTTTCCAACGACCCATGGCCGGCGCGCAACAAACCCGGATTACTGGCGGACGCCTTCGACGGACAGGATCAGCTCGACCTCCTGGGAAGCCGGGCCCGGGCCCTTGATGTTGAAGTCTTCCAGCTTCAGGGTGGTGCCACCCTCGAAGCCTGCACGGTAGCCGCCCCACGGGTCCTTGCCTTCGCCGAGGAACTTGGCCTTGATCACCACCGGCTTGGTCACGCCGTTCAGGGTCAGGTTGCCGGTGATGTCGGCGGTGCCTTCGCCAGTCGACTTGACCGAGGTGGACTCGAAGGTCGAGGTCGGATTCTTGCCGGTGTTGAGGAAGTCTGCGCTGCGCAGGTGCTTGTCGCGCTCGGCGTGGTTGGAGTCCAGGCTGGCGGTGTTGATCTTGACGCTGACCTTGCTCGCCTCGGGCGCCTTGGCGTCGAAGCTGAAGCTGCCGTCGAAGTCCTTGAAGGTGCCGTACAGCCAGCTGTAGCCCAGGTGGCTGATCTTGAAGTTGATGAAGGCGTGCTGGCCTTCCTTGTCGATGGCGTAGTCGGCGGCCATGGCCTGGCCAGCGAACAGGGCGACGCCCAGGGTGAGGGCGGCGAGGGGTTTCTTGAGCATTAACGATCTCCTTGTGGGTTACTTGCCGGTACGACCGAACATACGTACCAGGGTGGCGTCACGGTCAATGAAATGGTGCTTGAGGGCCGCCAGCGCATGCAGGCCGGCGAAGATCACCAGCGCCCAGGCGGCATAGAAGTGGAATGCGCCAGCCCGGTCGGCCTGCTCGGAAATGCTGGTGATGGTGGCGGGGACCTCGAACAGGTCGAACACGCTGATGCCGCGGTTGTCGGCGGTGGAAATCAGGTAGCCCGAGATCATGATGGCGAACAGGCCGAGATAGAGCAGCGCATGGCCGAACTTCGAAGCCAGGCGGGTCAGCGGCCCGTGGTTGGCCGGGGCAGGCGGCGGCGGGGTGATGAAGCGCCAGATCACGCGGACCAGCATCACCACGAACAGCAGGATGCCGATGCTCTTGTGCAGGTCGGGCGCGGTGCGGTACCAACTGCTGTAGTAATCCAGCCCGACCATCCACAACCCGAGGCCGAACAGGCCGAACACCGCGAGCGCCACCAGCCAGTGCAGCAGGATGCTGACCAGGCCATAGGTGGAATCCGAATTGCGCCACTGCATGAGAAAACTTCCGAACAAACGATGGAGACAGCCTAGCGGCAAACGCATCGATTAAAAGCGGAATTTTTCGCTTCGAAATATCGGGTAACCAGATGATTACATCGATGCGGCGGCCGTGCTACTTGGTCAGAACAGCCGCACGGAGGTTCACCGCGAAGGCTCTGGATGGCGCCTTTCGGGTGATGAGCGACCTCCATCTCGGTGAACAGGCGAGACAAGGAGTCGACCTCTTCCCATTGGGCGAACCCTGGGTCCCGGCTGACCGTAGGCCGGCGTCTTCCACGAGCGACTTGCCGGCGACGAAACCAGGGCGATCTCACCCAGCGCCGGCAATGGCCCGACGCGGCCAGACCTATCCGGCGGGGGCTTCTGGTAGTCTCACCGGCTGTCGTTTCGGAGAAGCCCCATGAACCAGAACAGCCAATGGATGCAGCGCGACCTCGCCGTGCTGTGGCACCCCTGCACCCAGATGAAGGACCACGAGCGCCTGCCGCTGATTCCGATCCGGCGCGGCGACGGCGTCTGGCTGGAAGACTTCGACGGCAAGCGTTACCTGGACGCGGTCAGCTCCTGGTGGGTCAACGTGTTCGGCCATGGCAACCCGCGCATCAACGCGCGCATCCGCGAGCAACTGGACAGCCTGGAACACGTGATGCTGGCCGGCTTCACCCACGCGCCGGTGGTCGAGCTGTCCGAGCGCCTGGTGAGGATCACTCCGCCGGGGCTGAACAAGGTGTTCTACGCCGACAACGGCTCGTCCGGCATCGAGGTAGCGCTGAAGATGAGCCACCACTACTGGATCAACAGCGGCAAGCCCGGCAAGAAGCGCTTCGTCACCCTGACCAACAGCTACCACGGCGAGACGGTGGCGGCCATGTCGGTGGGCGATGTGGCGCTGTTCACCGACACCTATAAGGCACTGCTGCTGGATACCATCAAGGTGCCGAGCCCGGATTGCTACCTGCGTCCCGAGGGCATGGACTGGGAGGAGCATTCGCGGAATATGTTCGCCGCCATGGAGCACACTCTGGCCGAACATGCCCACGAAGTGGCGGCGGTGATCGTCGAGCCGCTGATCCAGGGTGCCGGCGGCATGCGCATGTACCACCCCGTCTACCTCGAGCTGCTGCGCGAGGCCTGCGACCGCCACGGCGTGCACCTGATCCACGACGAGATCGCCGTCGGCTTCGGTCGCACCGGGACGATGTTCGCCTGCGAGCAGGCCGGCATCACGCCGGACTTTCTGGTGCTCTCCAAGGCCCTTACAGGCGGCTACCTGCCGATGGCCGCGGTGCTCACCACCGACGAGGTGTACGGCGCCTTCTACGACGACTACGCCACCCTGCGCGCCTTCCTCCACTCGCACACCTACACCGGCAACCCGCTGGCCTGCGCGGCGGCGCTGGCGACCCTGGACATCTTCGAGCAGGACAACGTCATCGAGGCCAATCAGGCACTGGCCGCGCGCATGGCCAGCGCCACCGAACACCTCAAGGACCACCCGCACGTGGCCGAGGTGCGCCAGACCGGTATGGCGCTGGCCATCGAGATGGTCCGGGACAAGGCCGGCAAGGTCGCCTACCCCTGGCAGGAGCGGCGCGGCCTGGCGGTGTACCAGCACGCGCTGGACCGAGGCGCCCTGCTGCGCCCGCTGGGCAGCGTGGTGTACTTCCTGCCGCCCTATGTGATCACCCTGGAGCAGATCGACTTCCTCGCCGAAGTGGCCACGGAAGGCATCGACATCGCCACCCGCGAATCGGTGAGCGTCGGCGTCGCCTCCGACCTCTATCCCAACCACCGCGACCCGGGCTGATCGCAGGGCGGGTGAACCCGCGGGTTGCACCCTCCCTACCGAACTGCGGTGCGCATGGCGCACCCTGCCGGGGCCGAAAGCTTTAAGCTTGCGTCTTTCCACTTGCCGCCTACAGCTACTTCCATGCGCCTATCCCGCTTCTTCATCGACGCCCCGCTCTCTCTCGGCCAGCACGAACTGCCCGAGGCCCAGGCCCACTACATCGGCCGCGTGCTGCGGCATGCGGCGGGCGACGCCGTGCAGCTGTTCGACGGCAGCGGCCGGGAATACCGGGGCGAGCTGGTCGAGGTCGGCAAGAAGGCCGTCAGGGTCGAGCTGCGCGAACAGCTGGATGGCCTGACCGAGTCGCCGCTGCGCATCCACCTGGGCCAGGGCCTGTCGCGGGGCGAGCGGATGGACTGGGCGATCCAGAAGGCCACCGAACTGGGCGTTACGGAAATCACCCCCATCGTCTCCGAACGCTGCGAGGTGCGGCTGAAGGACGAACGTGCCGACAAGCGCCTGGCCCACTGGCGCCAGGTGGCGATCAGCGCCTGCGAGCAGTGCGGCCGCTCCGTCGTGCCGTTGATCCACTCGCCGCAAGAGCTGGATACCTGGCTGGGACAAGTCGAAGCCGAACTGAAGCTGGTGCTGCACCCAGTTGCCGAATCATGGGTTGGACACACCCCACCTCGCTCACTGGCCTTTCTGATCGGCCCGGAAGGTGGTCTCAACGATCCGGAAGTACAGCGCGCCAAGGCTGCCGGCTTCCACGCCGCCCGACTCGGCCCGCGCGTGCTGCGCACCGAGACCGCGCCGGTGGTGGCGCTCAGCGTGGCCCAGCAGCTGTGGGGCGACTTCTGACCTAGAGCCCGCGCAGGGTCAGCCCGGCCAGGGCCAGCAGAAGCAGGCCGCAGCCGGCATAGCTGATGCGATGCCAGAGCGCCGAGGTGTTGCGCCGCAGCCAGTCCACCAGCGCCGCGCAGACGAAGCACCAGAGCAGCGAGGCGAACATGAAGCCGGCGAAAAACACCGCCATCTGCGCCCGGCTCGGCGTGCCCTCGACCATCCCCGCCAGGGCGCTGCCCAGGGCCCCCCAGAACACGATGTTCTTCGGGTTGGAAAGCGACAGCAGCGCGCCGGCGCCGAAGGCGTTGCGCCCCCGGGTGTCGCCACCCTCCTCCTGGGCCGGCGGGCTCCAGGCGTCGCGCAGCCCCTGCAGGCCGAGCCAGACCAGGTAGACCGCGCAGGCGACGGTCAGCGGCACCCGCACGCTGTCCTGGGCCAGCAGCAGGACCAAGCTGGTCAGGCCGATCAGCGCCCAGACCGCGTCGCCGATCAACGAACCCAGCTGCACCAGCAGCGCCGGGCGGAAACCGCCGATCAGGCCGCGCCGCAGGGTTTCGCTGAACACCGCGCCGGGAGATGCGCAGAAAGCCAGGCCGAACAGCATGGCGGCGAGGAAGATGGCCAGCATGGGAAAGCTCCGCAGTCACAAATGGCGCGGATTATCGCCGCGCCGGTGCCGGCGGGCTTGGACCGGATTGCAGCGGCGCTCAGCGCCGAACCAGCGCCTGGTACCGCCCCGGACTGAGGCCATAGGCGGCGCGGAAGTGACGGTTGAGATGGCTCTGGTCGGCGAAGCCCAGGGCGTGGGCGACCTCGCCGGCCGGCAGGCCCA
This sequence comes from Pseudomonas sp. GD03875, assembly GCF_029840585.1. Taxonomy (NCBI): domain Bacteria; kingdom Pseudomonadati; phylum Pseudomonadota; class Gammaproteobacteria; order Pseudomonadales; family Pseudomonadaceae; genus Pseudomonas; species Pseudomonas sp. GD03875. Next base: position 25,514 of record NZ_JAOCCV010000012.1, read on the forward strand.
GGCGCAGCAGCCCCTGGGCGCGACGGGTGCGCAACTGCATGGCCCACTGCCGAGGGCTGAGCCCGGTGTGCTTCTGGAAGCTGCGCAGCAGATGGAACTTGGAGAGCCCGAGCTCGGCGGCCATTTCGTCCAGGCCGGGCGTGCGCTCCAGGCGCGCCGCCAGAAGCTCCTGCAGCCGCGCCACGGCGGCAGGACCCATGTCCCGCGCCGCGGCCAGGCGCACTCCGGCGCCGGCGACGATGCGACCGAGCAGCAGGGTCACACCCTCCTCGCCGCGCTCGCGCAGCAGCGGGTCGTCGCTCAGGCAGGCTTCCACCGCGCAGGCCAGGTCGGCGGCAAGGGACAGCGCCTGCTGCAGCGGGCGCTCGAACTGCAGTTCGGCCCGCCCTAGGCTCTCGGCCAGCTGCGCGGGCGCCAGGTACAGGCCGACATAGCGCCAGGGCTGCCCCTCGGCAACGCCGCCGCCCTGGATTTCGCCGGGGTTGTAGGTGGTGATGGCGCCGACGCCGGCCGTGAAGCGACGGCCGTCCAGCCAGATATGCTCTTCGCCGAGCAGGTTGGCGCCGATGACGAATTCGTCGTGGCTGTGCTTCTCGAACTGCTGGCCCGGCAGACAACTGCTGGCGACCTCCAGGTCGCCGAGTCGCGCCAGCCGAACACCGCTCACGTCAGATCAGGCCGGCATCCGCCAGCTTCTGCTCCAGCGCGACCAGATCGGGAATCTTCACCACGGCCTCGCCGAGCTGCACGGCGTCCAGTTCGAGCGGGGCCAGGCTGGCGCTGGCGCGCTGCAGGCTGCTGTCGACCTTCAGCGAGCGCGGGATGCCCTGTACCAGCAGGGCGATGAACTTGACCCTGTCACGGCCACCCAGGGCGTTTAGCACGGCCACCCGCACGCCCGGGCCGATCTGCGGCTGGCCGTCGGACGCGGCCTCGAAGGACAGCAGCGGCAGCTGCAGGTCGCGCCACGGCACCTGGCCGAGGAACCAGGACGGCAGCCCCGGGGTGACCTGGGGCGGACGGTAGGGAATCAGTTCGGCGACCGTGACGTTGGGCAGCAGCAGGGTTCTGTCGGCCAGCGGCACCAGCAACCCGGTGAGGCTGCTGACGCTGTTCTGGCTGGCGATGGCTTGGCTCATGGCGGCTCCTTGAAAGACGGCGAGGCCGTTACTGGCACTGCTCGGCCAGGTGGGCGACCAGGGCGGCGGCCAGCTCGCGCGGGTCGCCGCTGAAGCTGCTGTAGCCACCTTCGCGCAGGCTGTCGGGCATGCTCGGGCTGGCGCAACTGTCGGCCTTCTGGGTCCAGATCACACCGCCCTGGCGGCGCACATAGGCGGCGGCGGCGCTGCCGTCACTGCCCATGCCGCTGAAGGCGATCACGCCGCAGTTGGCGCCGTACTGCTGGGCCAGGTTGAGCATCATCTGGTCGATCGAGGGGCTGTAGGGTTCGGGCCAGCCGCGGTCGGCCACCTGCATGGAGCCGTCCTCGGTGAAGCCGAGTTCATGGGCGATGGGCGCCACCACCACTTCGCCGCAGCGCACGGCATCGCCGTTGCGCGCCGGGTTGACGTGCCACTGGCTGTGCCGGCCGACGGCCTGCGGCAGCGCCGTCTCGAAGGCGGCGTCGATGTGCTGGGCATAGACGAAGCCGATCGGCAGGCCGCCCGGCAGTGCGTCGAGGAATTCCTTGACCGCCGCGGGGCCGCCGAGGGAGGCGGCCAGCAGCCAGACCTGGCGGGCCGGTTCGCCGGCCACCAGCGGGGTGCCGGCCAGCGCGGCCGGCAGCTCCAGGCGACTGGGGCGCTGCGCCTCGGCCAGCAGGGCCTCCAGGCTCGGGCCGATGGCCTGGGCCGGATCACCGACCAGGCGCTTGAGCTTGCCGAACAGGCGGCGCTCCCAGCGCGGGTAGTTCTCGGAGTGGCGCTCCGGGGCATGGCCCTCGCCGAACAGCACCGGGGCGCTGGCCTTCTCCAGCAGGTTGTCGACCAGCGGCGAGTCTTCCGACTGGGCCAGGTCGACCAGCCACAGGTCGGCGTCGCAACCGGCCAGGGCCTCTTCGTCCAAACGCGCGGGGTCGCTGTTGAGCACCACCTGGTAGCCGCTGCCGGACAATGCCTGCTGCAGCACGTGGCGCTGCAGCGAGGTGTCGGCGATGACCGCGATACGAGCAGCAGTTCTGTCAGCCATTGGCCTTGTCCTTGACCAGTTTCTGGATGTTGTCGAGCAGGTCCGACTCCTGGTAGGGCTTGCCGAGGTATTCGTTGACGCCGATGGCCATGGCCCGCTCACGGTGCTTCTCGCCGGTCCGCGAGGTGATCATGATGATCGGCAGGTCCTTGAGGCGTTCGTCGTGGCGCACCAGGGTCGCCACCTCGAAGCCGTCCATGCGCGGCATCTCGATGTCCAGCAGCATGATGTCCGGGCGGTGCTCCTGCAGTTGGGCGATGGCGTCGACGCCGTCCTTCGCGGTCAGCACGTTCATGCCGTTGCGCTCCAGCAGGCGGCTGGTGACCTTGCGCACGGTGACGGAGTCGTCCACCACCATGACCAGGGTCGGCCGCGCGGCATCGCTCTCGCTCGCCGCCACCGCCTCCTGGCTGGCCAGGCGTGGCGCCTGGACCTGGCCGAGCAGGTGGGCGTGGCGTACGCGGATGTTCGCCAGCAGGTCGAGAATCACCACCACGCGGCCGTCACCGAGGATTGTCGCGCCGGAGATGCCATGCACGCCGGCGAACTGCGGACCGAGGCTCTTCACCACGATCTCGCGGGAGCCGGCCAGGCCATCCACCTGCACCGCCACCGCGTGCTCGCTGGAACGCACCAGGATCACCGGCAGCGGCAGGCTCTGGCCCACCAGCTTGGGCTGCTGGCCGTTGTTCAGCAGGTCGCCCAGGTACTTCAGTTCGTAGGCCTGGCCGGCGTACTCGAAGCGCGGTGCATCGGGGCCGTAGTAGGCTTCCAGCTCGTACGGCGAGACCCGCACGATACCCTCGATGGTGTTCAGCGGGATGGCGTAGAAGTCCTCGCCGGAGGTGACCATCAGCGCCCGGTTGACCGACACGGTGAACGGCAGGCGGATCAGGAAGCGGGTGCCTTCGCCGACCGTCGACTCGATGCTCATCGAACCGCCGAGCTGCTTCACCTCGGAGTGCACCACGTCCATGCCGACGCCCCGGCCGGAAATCTGGGTGACCTTCTCGGCGGTGGAGAAACCGGCCTCGAGGATGAACTGCAGGATCTCGTGATCGCTGAGGTCGCTGTCCTCGGTCATCAGGCCACGCTCGATGGCCTTGCGCCTGACCGCTTCGAGGCGGATGCCGCCACCGTCGTCGGCCAGGGTCAGGAGGATGTCGCCACCCTCGCGGCCGAGGCTGAGGCGGATGTTGCCGGCCTCGGGCTTGCCGGCGGCGCGGCGCTTGTCGGCCGGCTCGATGCCGTGGTCGACGGCGTTGCGCAGCATGTGCTCCAGCGGCGCGACGATGCGTTCGAGCACGGTGCGGTCCATCTCGCCTTCGGCGTTGCCGACGTGGAAGTCGACCTGCTTGCCCAGTTCGCCGGCCACCTGTCGGACGATCCGGCGCAGGCGCGGCACCAGGCGGTCGAACGTCACCATGCGGGTGCGCATCAGACCTTCCTGCAGCTCGGTGTTGACCCGCGCCTGCTGCAGCAGCAGGGTCTCGGCGTCGCGGTTCTTCGCCGCCAGGGTCTCCTTCAGATCGAGCAGGTCGGACGCGGACTCGAACAGGGCGCGCGACAGCTGCTGCAGCTGCGAGTGGCGGTCCATCTCCAGGGGGTCGAAATCTTCGTAGCCGGCCCGCTCGGCCTCGGCCTGGTAGCGGCTGAGGATCTGTGCCTGGGTCTCGGTGTCGAGGCGGCGCAGCTGGTCGCGCACCCGCTCGATGGTGGCTTCCATCTCGCCGAGGGTGAAGCCGACGTCGCTCACCTGTTGCTCGACCCGGCCGCGGAAGATGGAGGTCTCACCGGCCAGGTTGACCAGCCCTTCGAGCAGCTCCGCCGGCACCTTGACCAGCTCCTGCGGCGCACGCTGGGCGGCGGCGCGGGCGGCGGCCTCGGCGGCGCGCTCGACGAAGGGCAGTACCTTGACCTGCTGGGCCTGCTGCGGCTGGCTGCTGGCGGCGACGATCGGCGTGCTCAGGGTGACCGGCACCGGCTCGGCGGCCGGCTGCTCGACCTTCGGCGCCTGCTCGTCGGCCGCCTGGCTGTCATCCAGGCGCTTGCGCAGCTGGTCGAGTTCGCCCTGTAGGCCTTCGAAGCCGGACTGCACGTCGAGGAACAGGCTGTCCGGCCAGGGCGCTCCCTGTTGCTGGGCCTCGGTCAGGTGCTGCTCGATGTCGTGGCTGAGATCGCCCAGGCGCTTCTGCCCGGCCAGCCGCGCACCGCCCTTGAGGGTGTGCAGGATGCGCAGCAGTTCGTCGATGGCCTTGCCGTTCTCGCGGTCTGCCTCCCAGTGGCCGATGGCGGCCTCCATGGCCTCCAGCAGGTCGTCGCCTTCTTCCAGGAAGATGTCGAGGATGTCCGCCTCGGCACCGGCGTCCTCTTCCACCACCGGCTGCAGGTGCACGCTGGTGGGTACGCTCAGTTGGGCATTAGGGTCCGCGCGAAAGCGCCGGATGGTTTCGATCAGCGCCAGACCATCGGGCACGGCGCGGTTGCCACGCACCGCGTCGAGCATTTCGGAGAGCCGGTCGTGGCAGGCCTGCAACAGGCCGAACAGCTCGCCGCCGGCCTTCAGACGGCCGTCGCCGACACCTTCGTAGAGGAATTCCAGCTCGTGGGCCAGGTCGCCGATCTCACGGATCTCGGCCATCCGCGCACCGCCCTTGAGGGTGTGCAGGTCACGCTGCAGGGCTTCCACCTCGAGGGTGTTGTCGACGTCGACCATCCAGCGCTGCAGGGCCGCGGCGGCGCTGTCCATGATGTCGAAGCCTTCCTCGAGGAAGATCTCGACCAGTTCGGGATCGCGATCCACCGGCGCAGCGGCAACGGGCGCAGCCGGCGCCGGGGCCTGGCTTACCGGCTCGGGCTCGGGCTCGGGCTCGGGCTCGGGCTCGGGCTCGGGGGCAGCATCGGCGGGCGGAGTCTCTTGCGCAAGCGGCGCCAGGTCTTCGGCGCCCAGGGCGGGCAGGGACTCGTCCAAGTGCCACTCTTCCGAACTCAGCGCCGGCAGTTCTTCCGGCAACACCTCGGCAGGCGGTTCCACGGACTCGATGTGCAGTTCGGGCAGCTCGTCCATCTGCGGTGCCACGAATTCGGCATCGGCCAGTTCGCCCAGGTCCATCTCCGGTGACTCGGCGACGGGCGTCTCGGGTTCGGTGGCGGGTTGATCCTCGGGCGTCTCCGATCCCAGGGCGGGCAGGGATTCGTCCAGGTGCCACTCTTCCGCAGTCATCGCCGGCAATGCTTCCGGCAGTTCCTCGGCCGGCGGCTCGACGGAGTCGATGTGCAGTTCGGGCAACTCGTCCATCTGCGGCGCCACGAAGCCGGCACCGGCCAGCTCACCCAGGTCCATTTCCGGCGACTCGTCCCGCGCCTCGGCGGACGGCGCCTCGGTCGGCTGCGTCAGCGCGTCGTCAGGATTCCATTCGTCCAGGCTCAGCGACGGCAGCTCGTCGACCGGAAGATCACCGGAGGGCTCGATGTCCGCCAGGGGCAGGTCATCTAGCGTGAGGGCGCCGAAGTCAGCCTCGACCGGCTCACCCAGATCGATTTCCGCCAGGGGCAACTCCGGCTCCTGAGCCGGCTCGGCCGGTTGCGGCTGTTCGTCCGCATCACGCTGTGCGCTTTCGCTGCTTGCCGAGAAACTCGGCGCGGCTATCGTGCCGCTCTGGCGAAAGGAGCGTATCGCGTCGATCAGTACCGACGAGTCCAGCAACGGCTGGCCGCGCTGCAACTGTTCGAGCACGATGGCGAGGCGGTCGTGGCTCTGCTGCAACAGGTCGGCCAGGGGCGGCGAATAACTGAAGCGACGGTCGACCAACCCTTCGTAGAGAGATTCCAGCTCGTGGGCCAAGTCACCGATGGCGCTGATTTCAGCCATGCGCGCGCCACCCTTGAGGGTGTGCAGGTCGCGTTGCAGAGACGACAGGGCGAGGGTGCTGTCCGGGTCGCTCAGCCAGCGGTCGAGGGCCTGGCCGGCGCTGTCGAGGATGTCGACAGCCTCTTCCAGGAAGATCTCCACCATCTCGGCGTCGAGGTTCTCCGGCATGCTGGCCAGCGGCGCGGCCGGCGCCGGCTGAATGCTCGGCAGGGGCTCGGGCTGCGCGGTCGGGAACGGCTCGATCTCAGGCTCCGGCTCGGGTTCCGGCAGCGCTTCGGCCTGGGGCTCGGCGGGCAGCTCGTCCAGCTCCACCACTTCCAGGCCGATGGCGTTGTCGGTATTCAGCAGCGCCAGGGTGGCCGGGTTCAGGGCCTGGGCCAGCAGGTCGCGCAGGGCGGCGACGCGCTCGGGCTGCGGGCTGACCTGCAGCGCGGCGGCGACCTGGTCCATCATGCCGATCAGCGCCTCGTGGGCGGCCTCGGCCTCGGCGAAGAAGTGCTCGCTGACCGCCAGGCGACCGTCCAGCACCGCCTGGTACAGGGCCAGCAGGGCCTGGCACAGCTCGTCGATCTGCGGCAGCTCGGCCATCTCGGCGCCACGGCCGAGGGTGGTCAGCTCTTCCAGCAGGGCGGACAGCTCCTGCTGCTCGCTGGGATGCTCGCGCCATTTGCGCAGCAGGTCCTCGGCATCCAGCAGGATGTCCATGCCTTCGGCTAGGAAGATGGAGATCAGTTGCGGATCGCGCTGGTCCTGTTGCTCCAGGCGCGCGCTCTCGGCGCCCTCCAGGCGGGCGTGGTGCAGCTTGTGGACCCGCTCGAGAAACTCGGCGGCCCCCGGGATCGGCGCCAGCGGCTGGCTTTCCAGCTGCTCCAGGCCGGCGCGGAACAGGTGCTCGGCGTCGCGCAGCAGTTCGGCTTCGCCGAGGTCCACCCTGATCAGGTTGGTCTTGAACTCCTTGACCAGCTTCTCCAGCGGCGTGGCGATCTCGGCGATCGGCAGGATGCCGGCCATGTGCGCGCTGCCCTTGAGCGTGTGCAGGGCGCGCTGCAGGTCGTCGGTCACCGGCTGCGGCAGTTCCTGGGCACAATCGGCCAGGAAGCCCACCAGGGTGTCCAGATGGGTCTCGGCCTCGTTGCGGAAGATCTCCAGCAGCAGCGGGTCGAGGGGCTCGTCGTTGGTGCCACTCTGGAACGCTTCAGGTGCCGGCAGATCGACGACGACTTCGGCTTCGACCGCTTCCTCCACCACCGCGTCGGCCACCTGCACGCCCTGCGGCGCGACGACCTCCGGCTCGCTGGCGAAGCTCGGCAACTGGCCACGGGCCAGGGCGTGGGCGGTCGCGGCCAGGCGGTCGACGTCGTCACGCTGGCGCTGGGCCTTGGCGGCGAACTCGTCGACCAGCGCCGGCATCAGCGCCACTACGTCGGCAATCACCTGCTGCACCGGCTGGTCGGGCTGGATGCTGCGATCCAGCACGCGGTTGAGCATGTTCTCGATGGACCAGCCCAGTTCGCCGATGATCAGGGCGCGGACCATGCGGCCGCTGCCCTTGAGGGTGTGGAAGGCACGCCGCACTTCGGTCAGCGCGTCCTTGTCGTCGGTATCCGCGCGCCATTGCGGCAGGTATTCGTTGATGGTCTCGAGAACCTCGCCGACTTCCTCGATGAAGACCTCGAGCAGTTCCTCGTCCACCGGTTCTTCGTCGGCGGGCGGCGGCAACAGGCTCGGCGGCACGTCCTGGGCAGGCGGATTGATGGCCTGCACCGGAGCGGCCATCACCTCGGCCATGGTCATCGGCTTGTCGACCGCGGGCTGGACCGGCTCGGGCTCGAGCGGCGCGCTCGGCAGATCGACTTCCGGCAGTTCGAGATCGGCAATCTCCAGCTCGTCCCATTGCGTCGGGGTGCTGTCGAGACTCAGCTCTTCGCCATCGAGCGACAGCTCCGGCAGGCTCTCGTCCAGCGCCGGCAGTTCGGCGACGCCCGGCAGCTCATTGGCTTCCGTGATGAAGGCGCTGTCGAGGGTGAATTCTTCCGGCTCGCCGGACAGCGCGGGGAGATCATCCGCGGCGACCACCTCGAGCGGCGCATCCAAGCTCAGGTCGATGCCGGCGGGCTCATCCGACTCGGCCTCGCCCAAGCTCCAGTTATCGTCGGACACCAGCAGCTCGCCGGCGTCCTCGGCCGGCAGTTCGGCGAACTCGACGCTCAGCTCCTCGCTCGCTTCCTCGTGAGACAGCGCGGGCAGCTCCGCGAATTCCAGCGGCTGCTCTTCCGCCAGCGGCTCCGCGAAGGAAGCCTCTTCGGCGGCCAGCACTTCGATGTCCTGCAGCGGGTCGGCCAGCGGTGCCGGCGCTTCCTCGCGCGGTTCGATGCGGTCGAGGATCGACGGCTTTTCCTTGAGCGGGTAACCCAGGCTCTCCAGGCTTTCCTCGGCGACGTCGAGGATCAGGTCGCCCTGGGTCGCGTGGTCTTCGGCCAGGCGCTCGAGGTAGTACTCGACGCTGGTGATGGCGTCGGCCAGGGTGTCCAGGTTCTGCCAGTTGGGTACGGCCTTGCGTACCAGCAGCTGCTCCTGGATGTAGCGGGTGCAGGCCTGCAGCAGCGCGGCGGCGCGGGCCAGCGGAATCATCGCCAGGCCGCCGCGGACCTGGGTCAGCAGCTCCGGCACGCGGGCCAGGTGCTCGTGGTTCCATTGCGAGGCGATGAACTCGATGATCGCGTCCTTGGCCTGCTCCAGCCCGGTGCGCGCTTCCTTGATCACCAACTGGTGAATCTGCGCCACGTCGGTGGTCGGCAGGTGGCTCTGCTCGCTCCGCTGGTCGTCGGCGGGGCCGACCATGCCGGCCAGGGTGGCCTCGACATAGAGCAGCGCGCCAGCCACATCCATCAGCACCGCATCGTTCGGCTCGCGCTGGCCGAGTGACAGGGCATGCACCACATCGATCTGGTCGAGGATGACCTTGCGCGGCTGGCCGAAGCCGAGCACGGCCAGGGTGTCGCCGATCTGCTTGAGCGGCGCCAGCAGGGCATCCAGCTCGGCGACCTGCTTGCGGTCACTGCGCACGAACAGGTCGAGGCTGTCCTTGACCCGCACCAGCTCCTCGCACAGCGCACCGACCACCGAACGCATGGCGTCGCGGTCCGGCCCGGCCAGGCGGGCGCGCTCCTCGTCCACCACGCCGCTGTCGGGCAGCGCGTCGTCGAGGCGGTACTGATCCTTGAGGGCACGCAGGCGCGGCGACTGCGCCGACGACTTGGCGACATAGAACAGCAGGTTCTTGGTCAGTTCGTCCGGTGCACGCTGGTTGATGCCGTCGGCACCCTGGTCGACCAGGCGCTTGAGTTCCTTGTCCACCTGGCGCAGCAGGGTACGCACCGAGGCGCTGTTGCCCACGCTGCCGTTGGCCAGGCCCTCGACCAGGCCGGAGGCGATCTGCCACAGGGCGCCGAGCGGAGCTTCCTTGCACAGGGTTTCCAGGCGGGCGAACACGCGCGCCATGTAGCCGAGATTGGTGGCTAGGTCCTGGTTGCGGATCACCCCGACCAGGGCCATCTGCAGCATCTGCCGCAGCTTGCGCAACAGCACCGGCAGTTCGGCGGAGCGCAGCTTGTCCAGCGAGTCGAGAGGCAGCGCCGGCAGGCGGGTGGACAGGTCGGGGGAGAACAGGCTGGTTTCCGACAGCAGGTTCTCGCCGCGGGCGGCACGCAGGTCGTTGAGCAGCGGCAGCACCACCATCGGCAGGTCGCGGCGCGCACTCTGGATGCGATCGAGGTAGGCCGGCAGCTGCAGGATCGCCTGCATCAGCACTTCCAGCGCTTCGTTCTGGTTGCCCACGCGGCCGTCCAGCAGCGCCTGGGTCAGCTGTTCCATTTCCTCGGCGAGCAGGGCCGCGCCGTAGAACTCGACCATCTGCAGGGTGCCATGGACCTGGTGCACGTAGGTCTGGCAGAAACGCATGCGCGTGGCGTCCTGCGGGTTCTCGACGAACGCCTCCAGGGCCTGACGCGCCTGCTTCAGGGTTTCCGCGATCTCGCCTTTGACCCATTCCAGGGCGACATAATCGTGCCGATCACCCATACCTGCTCCAGTCATTCTTGTCTTAGCCCTTGCGGGTAAACGCCAGAACCCGCTCGTCGGCCACCGGCACCAGGTCCGGATGCTGCCAACCGATCACTTCACCCACGCCCACCACCAGCAAGCCCCCCGGCACCAGGCGCTCGGCCAGGCGGTTGAGGATTTCCCGACGACGCCAGCGGCGGAAGTAGATCAGCAGGTTCTGGCAAAAAATTACGTCCATGCCGGATTGCGGCGCCTTGGCCAGCTCCAGCACATTCAGCCTGGCGGCGCAGACACGCGCTGCCAGATCCGGCACCACCTTGTAACGACCATCGTCCTGGGCGAGGAAGTAGCGCTCGCACAGGTCACTGTCCATCTGTTCCAGCTTGCGCGCGCCGTAGACCGCCTCGCGCGCCTTGTTCAGCGCGCTCAGGCTGATGTCGGTGCCGGTGACGCCGAACTGCCGGTCGCTGCCGGCCCCCTCCAGTATCTCGGCGACGCTGATCGCCATCGAGTAGGGCTCCTCGCCGCTGGAGCAGCCGACGCTCCAGAGTGCCAGAGGTCGCGGCGACTCGTCCGTGACCAGGCGCCCGCGCAGGTAACTTTCCAGCACATCGAAGGATGGGCGGTGACGAAAGAAACGGGTTTCCTGCACGGTGAGACGATCCAGCAGGGTCGACCACTCCACCGCCCCGCGCGGGCCGTCGGTGACCTGGCGGTAGTAGCTGGCGTAGTCGTCGACCCCCAGTTCGCGCATTCGCGCGGTCAGGTTGGTCTGCAGGAAGGCCCGGCGCTGCTCGTTGATCACGACGCCGGTGCGTTCTTCCAGCAGTGCCTGCCAGTCGCGGAACTCTCCCTGCGACATGTCGGCCATGGGTTTCAGGGCCCAGACGCCGCTTGGCTGCATGCCTTGCCCCTCGCTCATGGCCGAATGTCCCGGACAGCGGCCCTCTCAGGCCGCCATCACGCCCCTGATCAGGCCTGGCCTTCCGGCAGGGTGAAGCCGGATACCGAACGACGCATCTCGCTGGCCATCTTGGCCAGGTTGCCGATGCTCTTGGCGGTAGCGGTGGTACCTGCGGAGGTCTGCGAGGTGATCTCCTGAATCACGTTCATGGTGTTGGAGATGTGGCCGGCCGAAGAGGCCTGCTGGCGAGCGGCGTTGGAAATGTTCTGGATGAGGGCCGCGAGGGTCTTGGATACCTTCTCGATCTCTTCCAGGGCCACACCGGCGTCCTGCGCCAGGCGGGCACCGCGGACCACCTCGGAAGTGGTCTGCTCCATGGAGATAACCGCTTCGTTGGTGTCGGTCTGAATGGTCTTTACCAGTGCCTCGATCTGCTTGGTCGCCGCCGAGGAACGTTCCGCGAGGCGCTGTACCTCGTCCGCTACCACGGCGAAGCCGCGGCCCGCGTCACCGGCCATGGAGGCCTGGATCGCGGCGTTCAGTGCGAGGATGTTGGTCTGGTCGGCAATGTCGTTGATCAGGCTAACGATGTCACCGATCTCCTGGGACGATTCACCGAGGCGCTTGATCCGCTTCGAGGTGTCCTGGATCTGCTCACGGATGTTATCCATGCCGGTGATGGTGTTGTGCACCACCTCGTTGCCCTTGTTGGCGATGGCTACGGAACGTTCCGCTACCGCGGAGGATTCCGCGGCGTTCGCCGATACCTGGTCAATCGACACGGCCATTTCGTTGATCGCCGCGGAGGCGCCGGCGATTTCCTGGGCCTGGTGCTCGGAAGCCTCGGCCAGGTGCATCGCGGTGGACTGGGTTTCCTGGGCGGCGGCGGCCACCTGCACGGCGGTCGAGTTGATCGTCGCTACCAGGTCGCGCAGCTGGTCGATGGAGTAGTTGATGGAGTCCGCGATCGCACCGGTGAAGTCCTCGGTCACGGTCGCGGCCACGGTCAGGTCACCGTCCGCGAGGTCGGCGATCTCGTCGAGCAGACGCAGAATCGCGGTCTGGTTACGCTCGTTCTTCTCGGCGGTGGAGGCCAGCCGGCGGTTGGTTTCGCGTACCATCACCAGGCCGATGAGGATGATCGCCGCCAGGGCCAGGGCGCCCAGCACGTAACCGGCGACGGTATTGAAGTAACGGCCGTCGGCCAGGTCCTCGAACTCGCCGGCCAGGCCGGAGGTCTTGTCCAGCAGGGTCTGCGAACCGGTGAAGATGGTGTTGGCGGACTCACGGACCTGGAACAGTTCCGGAGAGGTCTCGAGAATCTCGTCCACCGAGCCGGATACGAACTGGAACAGCTCGGAAATCTCGGCCAGGCGCTCCAGGGCGTCCTGGTCGGTCACCGCGGAGATTTCCATGGCGCTGTTGCCTTCGATCATCGCCTTGAGCACGCGACCGAACAGGCTGGCGTCGCGGCCGAACATGTCGGCGGCCTGGACGGAGTCGTCGTCACCGGCCAGCACCTTGTTCACCGAGCCGAGGATACGTTCGGCAAGCAGCGACTGGCGCTGGGCCACGGAGACCTGGGCCGCCGGCGCGCCGCTCTGCAGCAGGATGTCGACCACCTCTTCGTACTCGACCTGCAGCTGCGGGATGGTTTCGGCGAGGGTCGCCGCCACCTGGTGCAGGGACAGTACGGTCTGTTCGCTCTGCAGGATGGCGTCGGCGTTCTGCCGCAGCACGTCCCAGTCCTTCTGTACCTCGTCCATCTTCGGCTTGACCGATTCCGGCGCCGGCGGCAGGCCGCTTTCCTCGCTGCCGGAGGTCAGGAAGCCCCAGCGCTCCTCGAAGTCGCGACGCGCTTCCTTCAGCAACGGGAAGGCTTCCGCCTTGCCGGCCGCCGCTTCCGTGGCGTTCTTCGCGATACGCTGGGACAGCACGCGCAGCTCGCCCGCGTGGCTGATGTATTCCTTGTCGTAGGTGGACTGGGTGTTGAGGTAGGCGAAGTTGGCGAACAGCAACACGATGGAAATGATCAGGACTATGAAGAGTCCGGCGATCAGCGTGTTACTGCGCACACCTGCCAAGAGATTGCCTGCATCGATTTTCTTCATTATTTGGCCCCCGCCTGGACCGACCGCACAACGATTTCCGTGTAACGCCAAAGAGCCGGCAAGCGCCGACTCAACCGAAATTGCCTATACCGCCACGTCGAGAAAACCCTGGTGCTGCGCCAGCGCGTGCGGGCTGAACACCAGCCAGGGCCGCTCGCGCTGGAAAACCCCATGAACGAAAGGCGAAATGGTCGCCTCCAACGGCGGCAGCTGCTCGGAGAAGGTATCCACCGGGAAGTGCTGCATGCCGAATACTTCGTCGACCGTCAGGCCGGCGAACACTTCGTTATGATCGACCACCAGCACCCGCCGCTGCTTGCGCAGGGGCGACAGCTCGCTGCCGAAGAAGCCGCACAGGTCCATCACCGGCAGCAGCCTGCCGCGCACGTTGGCGACGCCCTTGACCCAGCTCTTCACGCCGGGCAGCAGGGTGTGCCGAGGCTCATGCAGCACTTCGCCGATCTCCCCCATGGGCGCCACGAAATAACGCTCGCCCATGCGAAAGCCGATCCCGCTCCAGGTCTGCACCGCCTGCTGCTGCGACGGCAGACCGGCCGCCAGCGTGCGACAGTGGCGGTCGAGATCAACGAGAAGCTGGAAGGGGGATTGGTCGTCCGACATGCCGGCCTTGGCCTTTTCTTCTTATGTGGCTGCGGACTGGCGCGGCTTCAGCCGGCCAGCACCGCATTGAGGGTCTTCATCAGCGTATCTTCGTCCACCGGCTTGGTCAGGTAGTCACGCGCGCCCTGGCGCTTGCCCCAGACCTTGTCGGTTTCCTGATCCTTGGTGGTCACGATGATCACCGGGATGTGACTGGTTTCGGCGTCCTTGGTCAGTTGACGGGTCGCCTGGAAGCCGTTGAGCCCGGGCATGACGATGTCCATCAGTACCGCATCGGGCTTTTCCTGGCGGGCCAGGGCCACGCCGTCGGCACCATTTTCCGCCTTGAGTACCTGATGGCCATGCTTCTCGAGCATGGCGGTCAGTTTGTACATCTCGGTCGGCGAGTCATCAACAATCAGAATACGAGCCATGAAGTTCCCCATTCGGAATAGGCATCACCGGCTTGTGGCCGGACATCAGGAGGCTTGCTCCACCGGGACGAACTCGGGCACATGCGCCTTGATGGCACCGAGCAGCTCTTCCTTGCTGAAAGGCTTGGTCAGGTACTGGTCGGAACCGACGATACGCCCCTTGGCCTTGTCGAACAGGCCGTCCTTGGAGGACAGCATGATCACCGGGGTGGATTTGAAAGCACTGTTGTTCTTGATCAGGGCGCAGGTCTGATAGCCGTCGAGGCGCGGCATCATGATGTCGACGAAGATGATGCTCGGATGCGTATCGGCGATCTTGGCCAGCGCATCGAAGCCGTCCACCGCAGTGATGACCTCGCAACCCACCTTCTTCAGCAGAGTCTCGGCGGTGCGACGAATCGTCTTCGAATCGTCGATCACCATCACCTTCAAACCCTCGGAATGCTGTTCCATGTCTGCCCTACCATCGCCTCGGTGAGTCGTTTGTTTTTTATATACAGCACAGTGTGGCTGAGGCCGTAACACTGACGGGCTGCGACCCGATCGTCCGGACTTTTTAGCACACTCTCCTGATGCAATCTATAAGCCCCCGGAACTCCGGGTTTTTCTTGACCGGCCTGCCCCACGGCGCCACCCTTGCGCATTCCTTCGGTCACTCGGAACAGGTTTCAGCCCATGAGCATTCGCCTGGGGATCGTCATGGATCCCATCGCCCAGATCAACTTCAAGAAGGACAGCTCGCTGGCCATGCTCCTGGCGGCCCAGGCGCGCGGTTGGTCGCTCTTCTACATGGAGCAGCGCGACCTCTATACGAATGCCGGCCACGCCCGCTCCCGCATGAAGCCGTTGCAGGTCTTCAACGACCCGCAGCGCTGGTTCGAGCTGGGCGAGGAAACGGACGCCCCGCTGGCCGAACTGGACGTGATCCTGATGCGCAAGGACCCGCCCTTCGATAACGAATTCGTCTACTCCACCTACCTGCTGGAACAAGCCGAGCGCGACGGCGTGCTGGTGGTCAACCGCCCGCAGAGCCTGCGCGATTGCAACGAGAAACTGTTCGCCACCCAGTTCCCTCATTGCATGCCGCCCACCCTGGTCAGCCGCAGACCCGATATTCTGCGCGAGTTCGCGAAAGCGCAGCGTGACATCATTCTCAAACCCCTTGATGGCATGGGCGGCTCCTCGATCTTCCGCCACCGCGACGGCGACCCCAACCTTTCCGTGATCCTCGAAACCCTGACCGCCCACGGCACCCAGCAGATCATGGCCCAAGGCTACCTGCCGGCCATCGTGGATGGCGACAAGCGCATTCTGATGATAGACGGTGAACCGGTGCCCTACTGCCTGGCGCGCATTCCCGCCCTGGGCGAGACCCGCGGCAACCTGGCCGCCGGCGGCCGTGGCGAGGCGCGACCATTGACCGACCGCGACCGCTGGATCGCGGCGGAAGTGGGGCCGGTGCTGCGCGAGAAGGGTCTGCTGTTCGTCGGCCTGGACGTGATCGGCGAGCACCTGACCGAGATCAACGTGACCAGCCCGACCTGCATCCGCGAGATCGACAAGGCCTACGACACCCGCATCGGCGAGCGCCTGATGGATGCCATCGAAGGCAAGCTCGCCGCGCGCAAAGCTTGAAGCAGGTGGCAGCTTGGCGCTTGCGGCTTGCAGCCTGACGACCCGAGCCGGCAGACTGCGCGGCAATCCGATCCCCGTCCACGCCAGATGAACGCAGCCCTAAAACCACCGCCCGAACTGACCAGCTCAGGCATCCGCCCCGCGGATCGCCTGGGCTTCACCCTGTTCGTCGCCACCCTGTTGCACCTGGCCCTGATCCTCGGCGTCGGCTTCACCATGGCCGAGCCCGGGCAGATCAGCAAGACGCTGGAAATCACCCTGTCCACCTTCAAGAGCGAGGACAAGCCCAAGGAGGCCGACTACCTCGCCCAGGACAACCAGCAGGGCAGCGGCACCCTCGAGCACAAGGCGGCGCCCAAGACCACCGAGCAGGCGCCGTTCCAGGACAGCAAGGTGAACAAGGTCACCCCGGCCGCCGCGCCGCAGCCCACCCAGCGCAAGGAGGCCGCCGCGGCCAAGACCGCGCTGACCACCACCAAGGCGCAACCGCAGAAGGCCGCGACCAAGCAGAAGGAAGACGAGCCCCAGCCCGACGCCCAGCCGGCGCCGGTGTTCGACTCGGCCCAGCTGTCCGCCGACATCGCCAGCCTGGAGGCGGAGCTGGCCCAGGAGCAGCAGCTCTACGCCAAGCGGCCGAAGATCCACCGCCTCAACGCCGCCTCGACCATGCGCGACAAGGGCGCCTGGTACAAGGACGAGTGGCGCAAGAAGGTCGAGCGCATCGGCAACCTGAACTACCCGGAAGAGGCGCGGCGCCAGCGCATCTACGGCAGCCTGCGCTTGCTGGTGTCGATCAACCGCGACGGCACGCTTTACGAGGTGCAGGTGCTGGAGTCCTCCGGCCAGCCGACGCTGGACCAGGCCGCCCTGCGCATCGTGCGCCTGGCCGCCCCGTTCGCCCCCTTCAGCGGCGACCTCGCGGACATCGACCGGCTGGAGATCATCCGCACCTGGCGCTTCGAACGCGGCGACCGGCTGTCGAGCAACTAGGAATCCCAGCGGTGCGCACAGCGCACCCTACCGGCAGCACCTTGCCGAGCTTGTGACCTGGAGCGTGTCGCTCCAAACTAGCGCCATGAAGACCGCCGCCAGCTACCTCAAGCACCACTTCCTGATCGCCATGCCGCACATGGCCGATCCGAATTTCGCGCAGACCGTCACCTACTTGGTCGAGCACAACGAGCAGGGCGCCATGGGCCTGGTGATCAACCGCCCCAACGGCCTCAACCTGGCCGACGTGCTCGAACAGCTGCGCCCCGACGAGACCCCGCCCGCGCTCTGCCAGAGCCTGCCGATCTTCGCCGGCGGGCCGGTGCAGACCGACCGCGGTTTCGTCCTGCACCCGAGCGGGCACGACTTCCAGGCCACCCTGGGGCTGGGCGAACTGGCCCTGTCCACCTCCCAGGACGTGCTGTTCGCCATCGCCGACGGCAACGGCCCGGCGAAACACCTGATCACCCTCGGCTACGCCGGCTGGGAAGCCGGCCAGCTGGAGGCCGAACTGGCCGACAACGCCTGGCTGACCTGCCCCGCCGACGCCGCCATCCTCTTCGACACGCCCTACGACCAGCGCCTGGAGGCCGCAGCCGCGCGCCTGGGCGTCAACCTCGGCCTGCTCACCGCCCAGGCCGGCCACGCATGAGCGCCACGCCGCGCCTGCTGCTGGGCTTCGACTACGGCACCAAGCAGATCGGCGTCGCCGTCGGCCAGGCCGTCACCGGCCAGGCCCGCGAGCTGTGCGTGCTCAAGGCGCAGAACGGTGTGCCGGACTGGCAGAAGGTCGAGGCGCTGATCAAGGAGTGGCAGCCGGACGCCATCGTCGTCGGCCTGCCGCTGAACATGGACGGCAGCCGCAGCGAGATGAGCGAGCGCGCGGAGAAGTTCGCCCGCCGCCTCAACGGCCGCTTCAACCTGCCGGTGCACACCCACGACGAACGCCTTACCACCTTCGAGGCCAAGGGCCAGCGCCTGTCCCAGGGCCAGCGCGGCGGCTACCGCGAGCGCCCGGTGGACGCCCTGGCCGCCGCCCTGCTGCTGGAAGGCTGGCTCGAACACCATCTTTAGGACTGATTGCGAGGACTGCCCATGACCCTGCCCGATCCCCAACAGCTGCTGCCACGCATGGCCGCCGACCTGCGTGCCCTGCTGCAGCGGCGCGGCGTCGACCAGGCACACTTCATCGGCATCCGCACCGGCGGCGTCTGGGTCGCCGAGGCGCTGCTGCGCGAGCTGGGCCTGGAGCAGCCGCTGGGTACCCTGGACGTGTCCTTCTACCGCGACGACTTCACCCGCAGCGGCCTGCACCCGCAGGTGCGCCCCTCCGAGCTGCCGTTCGAGATCGAGGACCAGCATCTGGTGCTGGTGGACGACGTGCTGATGAGCGGGCGCACCATCCGCGCCGCCCTCAACGAGCTGTTCGACTATGGCCGCCCGGCCAGCGTGACCCTGGTCAGCCTGCTCGACCTGAACGCCCGCGAGCTGCCGATCCACGCCGACGTGCTCGGCGCCACCCTCGCCCTGGCGCCCGAGCAGCGGGTAAAATTGTCCGGCCCCGCGCCGCTCGCCCTCGAGCTGCAAAGCCTCTCCGCCTAGGACCACCCCATGCCCATCGACGCCAAGCGCTCGCTGCAGCTCAACGACCAGGGCCAGCTGCGCCACTTCCTCTCGCTCGACGGCCTGCCCCGCGAGCTGCTGACGGAAATCCTCGACACCGCCGACTCCTTCCTCGAAGTCGGCGCCCGAGCGGTGAAGAAGGTCCCGCTGCTGCGCGGCCGCACCGTGTGCAACGTGTTCTTCGAGAACTCCACGCGCACCCGCACCACCTTCGAGCTGGCCGCCCAGCGCCTGTCGGCCGACGTGATCAGCCTCAACGTGTCGACCAGCTCGACCAGCAAGGGCGAGACCCTGTTCGACACCCTGCGCAACCTCGAGGCCATGGCCGCGGACATTTTCGTCGTGCGCCACGCCGACTCCGGCGCCGCCCACTTCATCGCCGAGCACGTGTGCCCGAACCTGGCGATCATCAACGGCGGCGACGGGCGCCACGCGCACCCGACCCAGGGCATGCTGGACATGCTCACCATCCGCCGGCACAAGGGCGGCTTCGAGAACCTCTCCGTGGCCATCGTCGGCGACATCCTGCACTCGCGGGTGGCGCGCTCCAACATGCTCGCGCTGAAGACCCTGGGCTGCCCGGACATCCGCGTGATCGGGCCGAAGACCCTGCTGCCGGTCGGCGTGGAACAGTACGGGGTGAAGGTCTACACCGACTTCGCCGAGGGCCTTAAGGACGTCGACGTGGTGATCATGCTGCGCCTGCAGCGCGAGCGCATGCAGGGCGGCCTGCTGCCCAGCGAGGGCGAGTTCTACCGCCTCTACGGCCTGACCGAGCAGCGCCTGCGGCAGGCCAAGCCGGACGCCCTGGTGATGCACCCGGGGCCGATCAACCGCGGCGTGGAAATCGAGTCGGCGGTGGCCGACGGCCCGCAGTCGGTGATCCTCAACCAGGTCACCTACGGCATCGCCATCCGCATGGCCGTGCTGTCCATGGCCATGAGCGGCCAGGCCACCCAGCGCCAACTCAACGCCGAGGAGCAGAACTGATGCGCAGCCGAATCCTCGGAGCCCGGGTGATCGACCCGGCCAGCGGCCTGGACCAGGTCCGCGACCTCTACCTGGAGAGCGGCAAGATCGCCGCCTTCGACCAGGCGCCGGCCGGCTTCGAAGCCGACCAGACCATCGACGCCCGCGGCCTGGTCGCCAGCCCCGGCCTGGTCGACCTGTCCGTCGCCCTGCGCGAGCCGGGCTACAGCCGCAAGGGCAGCATCGCCAGCGAGACCCTGGCCGCCGCCGCCGGCGGCGTCACCAGCCTGTGCTGCCCGCCGCTGACCAAGCCGGTGCTGGACACCTCGGCGGTGGCCGAACTGATCCTCGACCGCGCCCAGGAAGCCGGCCACACCAAGGTGTTCCCCATCGGCGCGCTGACCAAGGGCCTGGGCGGCGAACAACTGGCCGAACTGGTCGCCCTGCGCGACGCCGGCTGCGTGGCCTTCGCCAATGGCCTGGCACCGATGGTCAACAACCGCACCCTGCGTCGCGCCCTGGAATACGCCGCCACTTTCGACCTGACCGTGGTATTCCACACCCAGGACGCCGACCTGGCCGAAGGCGGCCTGGCCCACGAGGGCGCCACCGCCAGCTTCCTCGGCCTCGCCGGCATCCCGGAAAGCGCCGAGACCGTGGCCCTGACCCGCGACCTGCTGCTGGTCGAGCAGAGCGGCGTGCGCGCCCACTTCAGCCAGCTGACCAGTGCCCGCGGCGCGGAAATGATCGCCGCGGCCCAGGCGCGCGGCCTGCCGGTGACCGCCGACGTGGCGATGTACCAGCTGATCCTCACCGACGAGGCGCTGCTGGGCTTCTCCAGCCTCTACCACGTGCAGCCGCCGCTGCGCACCGCGTTCGACCGCGACGGCCTGCGCGAGGCGGTGAAGAGCGGCGTGATCGGCGCCATCGCCAGCCACCATCAGCCCCACGAGGCGGATGCCAAGCTGGCGCCGTTCGGCGCCACCGAGCCGGGCATCAGCAGCGTCGAACTGCTGCTGCCGCTGGCCATGACCCTGGTGCAGGACGGCCTGCTCGACCTGCCGACCCTGCTGGCGCGCCTGACCACCGGCCCGGCCAGAGCCCTGCGCCTGCCTGCCGGCCGTCTGGCCGTCGGCGCCCCGGCCGACCTGCTGCTGCTCGACGCCGAGGGCCAGACCCTGGCCGGGGAAACCTGGCATTCGAAGGGCGCCAATTGCCCCTTCATCGGCCACTGCCTGCCGGGCAGGGTGCGCTACACCCTGGTGGACGGCCGCGTCAGCTATCAGGGCTGACGCGGCGGAAAATCCGCCGGACATGAAGAAGGCTATACCCCGTTAAATGCTGCACACCTTGTGGGAGCGGATTTATCCGCGAATGTCGCAGCCCACCCAGCCGCTCCCACAAAAGCGGGATTGCGCCACCAACACGTTCTGGGTCCCCGCCTGCGCGGGGATGACGAGGTAGAGATAGGACTCACTCCTGCCGAGGAGCATCATTCCCGTACAGGCGGGATAGCACTTGCGCTGGGAGGGGAATAATCCAGGAGCATACAGCTACAGCGCTCAGACAAAGGGGCTTGACCGCGCAACACGCACGGGAAGATAGCCATGAAAAAGCCGCCCGAGGGCGGCTTTTTCGTCACTGGGCGCTCGGCTTACAGCTGAGGCCCGGCGTTGCGGATGGCGTCGGACACGTCGAACTTCTGGAAGTTGTCGATGAACAGCTTGGCCAGGGTCTTGGCGGCCTCGTCGTAGGCGTTCTGGTCGGCCCAGGTGCTGCGCGGGTTGAGCAGGCCGGTCTCGACGCCCGGCACGGCCTTCGGCACGTCCAGGTTGATGATCGGCAGGTGCTCGGTCTCGGCACCGACCAGCGCGCCGCTCTGGATGGCGGCGATCACGCCACGGGTGGTAGGGATGCTGAAGCGCTTGCCGACGCCGTAGCCGCCACCGGTCCAGCCGGTGTTGACCAGGTACACCTTGGAACCGAAGCCACGGATGCGCTTGATCAGCAGCTCGGCGTACTCACCGGCGGGACGCGGGAAGAACGGCGCGCCGAAGCAGGTGGAGAAGGTCGACTTGATGCCGCCGCCGCTGCCCATCTCGGTGGAGCCGACCAGCGCGGTGTAGCCGGACAGGAAGTGGTAGGCCGCCTGCTCTTCGTTGAGGATGGACACCGGCGGCAGCACGCCGGTCAGGTCGCAGGTCAGGAAGATCACGGCGTTCGGCTCGCCGCCCAGATTCTTCTCGCTGCGCTTCTCGACCAGCTCCAGCGGGTAGGCCGCGCGGCTGTTCTGGGTCAGGCTGTCGTCGGCGTAGTCCGGCACGCGGTTCTCGTCGAGCACCACGTTCTCCAGCACGGCGCCGAACTGGATGGCCTTCCAGATCACCGGCTCGTTCTTCTCGGACAGGTCGATGCACTTGGCGTAGCAGCCGCCCTCGATGTTGAACACCACGCCCTCGCCCCAGCCGTGCTCGTCGTCACCGATCAGGTAGCGGCTCGGGTCGGCGGACAGGGTGGTCTTGCCGGTGCCGGACAGGCCGAAGAACAGGGTCACGTCGCCTTCCTCGCCGATGTTGGCGGCGCAGTGCATCGGCAGCACGTCGGCTTCCGGCAGCAGGAAGTTCTGCACGGAGAACATGGCCTTCTTCATCTCGCCGGCGTAGCGCATGCCGGCGATCAGGACCTTCTTCTGGGCGAAGTTGAGGATGACGCAGCCGTCGGAATTGGTGCCGTCGCGCTCCGGCACGCATTCGAAGTTGGCGACGTTGAGGACCTGCCACTCGTCCCTGCCGGCCGGGTTGTAGGTTTCCGGGTTGATGAACAGGCAGCGGCCGAACAGGTTCTGCCAGGCGGTCTGGGTGGTCATCTTCACCGGCAGGTAGTGCTCGGCGGCGGAACCGACGTGGACGTAGGAAACGAAGTGATCCTGGGCGGCGTTGAAGGCCTCGACGCGGTCCCACAGGGCATCGAACTTGTCCGCGGGGAACGGACGGTTGATGCTGCCCCAGGCGATCTTGGCCTCGGTGCTCGGCTCCTGGACGATGAAGCGATCGACCGGAGAACGGCCGGTACGGTGGCCGGTGCGGACAACCAGAGAGCCATTGGCGGCCAGCTCACCCTCGCCACGGCGTATGGCCTCTTCGACCAGTTGGGCAGCGCTGATGTCGGTGTAAACGGCGGTGTTGGCTTGCGTCATTTGGGTCCCCGTCGGCCGGCGGCCGAGTCTTCCGAACGTTGTGTAGTGAGCCACGTAACGCACTACATCGATAAAAAAGTCGCGGGAGTATGCCAGAAAAGCGAGGTTCTTGGCAGCCTCTTGTCCATGAATGCTTTCGATAGAGCCAGGCTATGGGCGTCAGTGACGGGTCGTCGACGGCGCCTGGCTGTCGCCGGTGGCGAACAGCTGGGCGACGTCGCTGGCGTCGAACAGATAGCGCTCGTTGCAGAACTGGCAGTCGACTTCCACCTGGCCGCCGCTTTCCTCCAGCAGAGCCTCGGCATCCGCCTGGCCGATGCTGACCAGGGCCCTCGCCGAGCGCTCGCGCGAGCAGCTGCAGCGGAACTGCAGCGGGCTGGGCTCGAACAGGCGCACGGACTCCTGGTGATAGAGGCGGTGCAGCACGGTCTCGTTGTCCAGTCCCAGCAGCTCCTCGGCGGTCAGGGTATCGGCCAGGGTCAGCAGGTGGTTCCAGCTCTCCTGGCGCTCCTCCGGCTCGGCCTGGTGGTGCGGCGGCAACTGCTGCAGCAGCAGGCCGCGGGCGCGCTGGCCGTCGGCACGCAGCCAGAAGCGGGTCGGCAACTGCTCGGAGGTGGCGAAATAGGCGGTCAGGCTGTCGGCCAGGCTGTCGCCCTCCAGCTCGACGATGCCCTGGTAGCGCTGGCCCCTGGCGGGGTCGATAGTCAAGGCCAGAACGCCGTCCGGCATCAGCTCGCGCAGACCGGCGCCGGCATCCACCGCCTCAGCGTCGTAACGGGCGATGCCACGCACGTCGCGCTCGCTGGAGCACTCGATCATCACCAGCGGCACCGGGCCGGAAGAGCGCGCCTGGAGAACCAGCAGCCCCTCGAACTTCAGGGTACCGACCAGCAGGGCGGCGGCGGCGAGCATCTCGCCGAGCAGCTGGGCCACCGGTTGCGGGTAGGGATGCTTGGCCAGCACGTGCTGGTAGCTCTCGGCGAGGCTGACCATTTCGCCACGGACGTCGGTGTCATCGAAGAGGAAACGCTGGGTGAAATCGTAGGTAGGCATGACGGGAACCGCGCAGGGCATGACAATGACTGGCAAGCGTACCGCCGCGATATAACGCGACAGCGCTCGCACAATGAAGGGCACAATTCTAGGGACAATGTCGCCTACCTCCAAGCGAACCTTCCCCAGTGGCAGCCTTCGGCGCCACGGCCCACGGTTGCACCCTTTCATCAGGAGCTGTCATGCCCAGCCTCATCCGCCGCTGCGCCCCGCTCGCACTGAGCCTCTGCTGCGCTGCGACCCACGCCGCCGATCCCGTCGACATGCTGGACATTCCCGGTGGCAGCTTCCTGATGGGCTCCTGCGCGGGCGACGGATGCCCGAACCCAGACCCCAAGGCCAACGACAACGAAATGCCGCAGCGACGGGTACAGGTGGCGCCCTTCCAAATGGGCCGGACCGAAGTGACCCTCGGCCAGTACAAGACCTTTCTCGCCGAGGCCGGACGCACGGATCTGGTGAATGACCGCTTCCTCGAATACAACCGCCGCGGCAACCAGGTGCCGGTGGTCGCAGTGAGCTGGATCGACGCCCAGGCCTACATCGCCTGGCTGAACGAACATCACGGCGGCGGCTGGAGACTGCCGACCGAGGCGGAATGGGAGTACGCCTGCCGTGCCGGCGGCCAGCACAGATACTGCGGCAGCGACGACGCCGGCGCGGTGGCCTGGTACACCAGCAACAGCGGCCCGGGCAACTCGCCGCTGAGACTGGCGCAGCCGGTCGCCGGCAAGCGGCCGAATGCCTTCGGCCTGTACGACATGAGCGGCAATGCCATGGAGTGGGTCCAGGACTGCTGGCACGACAGCTACCGGAATGCCCCGGCCGACGGCAGCGCCCGGAACGCACCTTGCGACGACAACAGCCCCTTCGTCGCCCGGACCTATCGCGGAGGCAGCTGGGACACCTACGACTTCGTCGTGCGTGCGGCCTGGCGCAGCCACGCGTTTCCAGCCTCCCAGTACGACACGCTGGGCTTCCGTCTCGCCCGCACACCCATCGACAGCCGGAGCGCACCATGAGCCGCCGCTGCGCCCCGCTGCTGACGATAGCCACAGCCCTGATCCTGTACGGCTGCGCCCCTGACCTTCCCGACGAACAGGGCGGACCGCTGGGCATCAGGATGCAGACCATCGCCGCCGGCGACTTCCTGATGGGTGCCTGCACCACCGATGAGTGTGCCGCAGCCGAGCAGGACCGTTTCCTGTTCGCCGCCGACGACAGCGAGAGTCCGCAGCATCCCGTACACGTCCCCGCCTTCCAGATCGGCGTCACCGAAGTCACCCTGGGGCAGTTCATGCAGTTCGTCGTTGCGGCCGGACGCCAGGAGCTGCTGAGCAACGAATTCCGTGCCCGCAACGCTTGGGGCGATGACGCCCCCGTGGTGCATGTCAGCTGGAACGATGCCCAGGACTTCATCGACTGGCTGAATCTCGTCCACGGCGAGGGCTGGCAGCTGCCGACCGAGGCCGAGTGGGAATACGCCTGCCGCGCAGGCGGCCAGCACACCCATTGCGGCGGCGACGAGGTGGGCACCCTGGCCTGGCACAGCGGCAACAGCGGTGGGCAACCCCACCCGGTTGGCCAGAAACAGGCCAACGGCTTCGGCCTGCACGACATGAACGGCAACGCCTGGGAGTGGGTCCAGGACTGCTGGCACGACGACTACACCGGCGCACCGTCCGATGGCAGCGCCTGGACCCGCGACTGCAGCGATATCGCCCGCATCGAAGGCGGCAGATTCGTCAAGGAGCCCAACAAGGTCTTCCGTGGCGGCTCCTGGTACAACGTCGACTCGCTCCTGCGCGCCGGCGCCCGCTACCGCTCGCCGGCCGGGGACCGGGCCGGCACCATCGGCTTCCGCCTCGCCCGGACACCCGGGGACGCCGGGTGAAGTCGCGGCCAGACATGACGCTCATCCGAAAAGCATGACAATCCGTTGAAGGGCCGTTAGAAACGCCCCTCGCCCCCGTAACTAAAGGAAGAGGTATCTCATGGACAAAACCCCACGCATCCAGGCCGCCTGGCGATGGCCGGCGTTCCTCGGTCTGCACCTGCTGGCCCTCGCATTGCTGGCGAGCTGGGTGCCAGAGGCCGGTCGCCAGGTGTGGCGCGAGGCCGGCACCCATTTCTTCCTGGCCCTGCACGGCACCCTCGGCCACAGCGCCCTGTGGGATGCCCTGTGGGCGCTGTGCAGTACGCGCCTGTGGGACATCCTGGTCGGTGCGCTGATGCTCGCCCTGCTTCTGCATCACGGCTGGGCGTTCCGCGGCGCCGAGAGCCGCCGCGCGCTGTTCCACGTGCTCGCGCTGATGCTGATCCTGGTGCTCCTGCGCACGATGTTCAGCAAGCTGGTCGGGCATATGCACTGGCAGCACGCCAGTCCGTCGGAGCTGATCCCCGGCAGCTATCGGCTCAGCGACGCCTTCCCCGGCCTGGAGCGAGTCTTCGAGGTGAAGGACCGTTCCAGCCGCAGCTTCCCCGGCGACCACGCCTCGGTGCTGTTCGTCTGGGGCCTGTTCATGGCCTGTTTCTGCCGCGGCTGGAAGCTGTGGGCCAGCCAGGCCCTGGTGCTGTTCTGCACCCTGCCGCGCCTGATGGCCGGCGCGCACTGGCTGGAGGACGTCGCCGTCGGTGGCGTGCTGCTGGCCGCACTGGCCTTCGCCTGGGGCTACTGCACGCCGCTGGCCGGCTTCGTCGCCGCCGGCCTGGAGCGCTGCAGTCAGCCGCTGCTGCCCTGGCTGCAGCGGCTGCCGGCAGTGGGCCGCTGGGGCGTGCTGCAGCGGCGCTGAGTCAGTCGCGCAGGCCGAGGATCTGCCGGCGCTGCTTCTTGTTCGGCCGGCCCTCGGTCTGCACGCCCAGCGCGCCGGCCTTGCGCAGGGCGGCGGCCTCCTCGCGGCGGGCGATGCTGTCGGCGGTTTCCTCGTAGAGCAGCTGCGCCTCGGGCGCGCCGCGGCGCACCACGGATAGCGCCCGCACCACCACGGTCCGTTCGTCGAAGCCGGCGCGGATCACGTACTCGTCACCCACCCTGGGTTCCTTGCCGGGCTTGCAGCGCTCGCCCCGGCAATGCACCTTGCCGCCCTCGATGGCCTCCTTGGCCAGCGAGCGGGTCTTGTAGAAGCGCGCGGCCCACAGCCACTTGTCCAGGCGCACCTTGTCGTCGTCTCTGTCGCTCATGCTCGTTCCGCGAAATCTTGTCGATCAAGGTTCGAATCTTGCCTGATGCCGTTGTCACATGGCACAGCTAAACTCCTGCGAATTTCCCGGGAAAGCCTGCATTGAAGACTTTCGACCATCTCTCTGTGATCGGCCTGCGCGAGTGGATCAACCTGCCCGAACTGGGCATGATCGGCCTGCGCGCGAAGATCGACACCGGCGCCAGCACCTCGACCCTGCACGCCAGTGACATCGTGCCCTTCGAGCGCGACGGCGTGCGCTGGGTGCGCTTCACCGCCCACTTCGGCACCCTGGTGCAGCGCCGCCATCCGTGCGAGGCCAAGGTGGTGACGGTGAAGACCATCAAGAGCTCCAACGGCCAGGCCCAGACCCGCTACGTGATCACCACCACGCTGGCCATGGGTGATCGCAGCTGGGCGGTGGATTTCACCCTGGCCTGCCGCAAGACCATGCGCTACCGCGTGCTGCTCGGCGCCCACGCTCTGATCGACGGCCAGCTGGTGGTCAACCCCGCGCTCACCTACGTCCAAGACAAACCCCAGTTCCCTCTCGCCTCCGGTGCCCAATGAAGATCGCCATTCTGTCGCGCAACCCGCGTCTCTATTCGACCCGTCGCCTGGTGGAAGCCGGCGTGCAGCGCGGTCACGAGATGGTGGTGATAGACACCCTGCGCGCCTACATGAACATCGCCAGTCACAAGCCGCAGATCCATTACCGCGGCAAGCCCATGGAGGGCTTCGACGCGGTCATCCCGCGCATCGGCGCCTCGGTCACCTTCTATGGCTGCGCCGTGCTGCGCCAGTTCGAGATGCAGGGGGTGTTTCCGCTCAACGAGTCGGTGGCGATCAGTCGCTCGCGGGACAAGCTGCGCTCGCTGCAACTGCTGTCGCGCAAGGGCATCGGCCTGCCGGTGACCGGCTTCGCCCACTCGCCGGACGACATTCCCGACCTGATCCAGATGGTCAACGGCGCGCCGCTGGTGATCAAGGTGCTGGAAGGCACCCAGGGCATCGGCGTGGTGCTGTGCGAGACGGAGAAGGCCGCCGAGTCGGTGATCGAGGCCTTCATGGGCCTGAAGCAGAACATCATGGTGCAGGAGTACATAAAGGAAGCGGGCGGCGCCGACATCCGCTGCTTTGTGGTCGGCGACAAGGTGATCGCGGCGATGAAGCGCCAGGCCAAGCCCGGCGAGTTCCGCTCCAACCTGCACCGCGGCGGCGAGGCCAGCCTGATCAAGATCACCCCGGAAGAGCGGATGACTGCCATCCGCGCGGCCAAGGTCATGGGGCTGTCGGTGGCCGGGGTCGACATCCTGCGCTCCAACCACGGGCCGCTGGTGATGGAGGTGAATTCGTCGCCGGGCCTGGAGGGCATCGAGACCACCACCGGCAAGGACGTGGCCGGCATGATCATCCAGTATCTGGAGAAGAACGCCATGCCGGGGCAGACCCGGACCAGGGGCAGAGGCTGAAGCTCCCTCTCCCCTTGGGAGACGACTGCATGGATGCAGGAGGTAGGGCGACGCAGGATGCCAAAGCCGAGGGCTGGGGTGAGGGTGCCGCCAGCCACTCGGAATTGCCTGGAAAACTCTCACCCACGCAGGGAGAGGGGTTGATGCAGCCTAGCTGGCGTCGCGCGGCAGCAGCAGGCCCAGCGGCAGGCAGATGCGCGCCTCCAGGCCGCCGCCGGAGCGGTTGCGCAGCTCCACGCTGCCGCCGTGCAGGGCGGCGATGCGCTTGACGATGGCCAGCCCCAGGCCGGTGCCCTTGCCGCCACGGGCGCGGTCGCCACGGATGAAGGGGTTGAAGATCTCGCCCATTTCCTCCTGGGCGATACCGGGGCCGCGGTCGAGCACGCTGAGCACCACGTAGGGCGCGCTCTCGTCCCCGGCCAGGCTGGTCACCACCTCGACGTTCTGGCCGCCGTAGCGCAGGGCGTTGTCCAGCAGGTTGACCAGCAGGCGCTTGATCGACACCCGGCGCAGCGGGAACGCCGGTACCCGCTCCAGGCACAGGCGCACCCGGTCTTCCTGCTGGTTGTAGGGCGCCACCACCTCGCGCACCAGCTCGTCGAGCAGCAGCGGCTCGGTCCGCTCGTCGCGGCCGTCGCGGATGAAGGCGAGGAACTGGTCGAGGATGGTGTCCATGTGCTCGATGTCGCGGACCATGTCCTCGGTCATCTCGACGTCGCCGCCGAGCATTTCCAGCGATAGGCGCAGTCGGGTCAGCGGCGTGCGCAGGTCATGGGAGACGCCGGCCAGCATCAGCTCGCGCTCGCGCGCGCCCTGCTCGATGTCCTCGGCCATCTGGTTGAAGGCGCGGTACACCTCGGTCATCTCGCTCGGCGTGTCGCTCACCGGCAGGCGCACGCTGCGCCCCTGGCCGAACTGCCGGGCGGCGAACACCAGGCGCTTGAGTGGCGCGTTGAGCTGGCCGACGAAGATCCAGGCGGCCGCCGTGGACAGCAGGCCGATGCCGAGGAACCAGCCGAGCACGCTCCAGATCCGCTGCCCGCGCAGCGGGTAGGGATAGAGCGGCACCTTGAGCCAGTCCGGCCCCAGGCTGGGCGCCCGCACCCAGAGCGCCGGCGGGCTCTGCACGCGGACGCGCACCTCGGTGTCCGCGCCCAGCTCGGACTGCATCTGGCGCAGGAACACTTCGGAATAGGGCCAGTGCTGCTCGGTGGCCGGCACCTTGTCGGCCGAGACCCGGGTGAGGGTCGCCGCCTCGGCGATGTGCGCCCGGTCCTCGGGCTCGGCCGCCCAGTAGGCGCGCAGGGTCAGCGCCGCGCCGTGGCTGTACTGGCGGTCCACCAGCATGTCCTCGTTCATCATCAGGTAGACGAGGGTCAGCGCCTTGGAGAACAGCACGACGACCAGCACCAGCCAGAGCGTGCGGGCGAAGAAGCTTTGTGGAAACCAGAGGGGGGTTTTCATGGCGCGCGGGAACATCTCGTAGGAGCGAGCACCGCTCGCGAATCAGGCCAGGCTGGAGCTTCGCGAGCGGCGCTCGCCCCTACTTGTTGCCATCAGGCACGAAGACGTAGCCCACGCCCCAGACGGTCTGGATATAGCGTGGCTTGGACGGGTCCGGCTCGATCAGGCGGCGCAGGCGGCTGATCTGCACGTCGATGGAGCGCTCCAGGGCATCCCATTCGCGGCCACGGGCCAGGTTCATCAGCTTGTCCCGGGTCAGCGGTTCGCGGGCGTGCTGGACCAGTGCCTTGAGCACGGCGAATTCGCCGGTGGTGAGCATGTGAACCTCGTCGCCCTTCTTCAGCTCGCGGGTCGCCAGGGACAGCTCGTAGTCGCCGAAGGTGACGGTCTCGTCCTCGCTGGCCGGAGCGCCCGGCACCACCGGCGACTGGCGGCGCAGCACGGCCTTGATCCGCGCCAGCAGCTCGCGCGGGTTGAACGGCTTGGCCAGGTAGTCGTCGGCGCCGCCCTCCAGGCCCTGGATGCGGCTGGCCTCGTCGCCCTTGGCGGTGAGCATGATGATCGGCATCTGGTTGTTCGCCTCGCGCAGGCGGCGACAGGCGGAGAGGCCGTCCTCGCCCGGCAGCATCAGGTCGAGCACCAGCAGCTGGAACAGTTCGCGGGCCAGCAGGCGGTCCATCTGCTCGACGTTCTCCACGGCGCGCACGCGGTAGCCCTGCTCGCTTAGGAAACGCTCCAGCAGGCGGCGCAGGCCAGGGTCGTCGTCGACGATGAGGATCTTTTCGCCTTCGGCGGCGGGTGTGCTGCTCATGTTCTCTCCTGTCGGTCCAGGTGGGGCGGCATTATCGCCCAGTGCCGGGTTGCGGCGGCCCGTCCATTGTTAGCAGATTTTTCCCCGAACGGTTCCCAATGCTTTCCGACCCGGTGTTTATAATGCGGCGCTTTCGCGTCGGCACCGGCGTGGTTCTTCTGTCAGGTAGGGTTCATGGATAGCATCAACAAGCGTATCGCCGCCGAGCTCGGCGTCCTCCCGCAACAGGTCGCCGCCGCCGTGGCCCTGCTCGATGAAGGCTCCACCGTGCCCTTCATCGCCCGTTACCGGAAGGAAGTGACCGGCAGCCTGGACGACACCCAGCTGCGCCACCTGGAAGAGCGCCTGCGCTACCTGCGCGAACTGGACGAGCGCCGCGCCGCGATCCTCGCCAGCATCGAGGAACAGGGCAAGCTGACCCCCGAACTGACCCGCGAGATCAACGAGGCCGACACCAAGACCCGCCTCGAAGACCTCTACCTGCCGTACAAGCAGAAGCGCCGCACCAAGGGCCAGATCGCCCTGGAGGCCGGCCTCGGCGAACTGGCCGACGCGCTGTTCGGCAATCCCGAGCTGAACCCGGAAACCGAGGCCGCGCGCTTCGTCGACGCCGAGAAGGGCTTCGCCGACGTCAAGGCCGTGCTGGAAGGCGCCAAGTACATCCTCATGGAGCGCTTCGCCGAGGACGCCAGCCTGCTCGACAAGCTGCGCTCCTTCCTCAAGAACGAGGCCACCCTCAGCGCCCGCGTGGTCGCCGGCAAGGAGGCCGAGGGCGCCAAGTTCAGCGACTACTTCGAGCACGACGAAGCCCTCAAGGGCGTGCCGTCGCACCGCGCGCTGGCGATCTTCCGCGGGCGCAACGAGGGCATCCTCGGCGCCAGCCTCAAGGTCGGCGACGAGGCGCCGGGCACGATGCATCCCTGCGAGCTGATGATCGCCGAGCGCTTCGGCATCGAGCAGCGCGGCCGCGCCGCCGACAAGTGGCTGGGCGAGGTGGTGCGCTGGACCTGGAAGGTCAAGCTCTACACCCACCTGGAAACCGACCTGCTCGGCGAGCTGCGCGAGAAGGCCGAGGACGAGGCGATCACCGTGTTCGCCCGCAACCTGCACGACCTGCTGCTGGCCGCTCCGGCCGGGCCGCGCGCCACCCTGGCGCTGGACCCGGGCCTGCGCACCGGCTGCAAGGTGGCCGTGGTCGACGCCACCGGCAAGGTGCTGGAAACCGCCACCGTCTACCCGCACGCGCCGCGCAACGACTGGGACGGCACCCTGGCCATCCTCGCCAAGCTGTGCGCCAGGCACGCGGTGGACCTGATCTCGATCGGCAACGGCACCGCCAGCCGAGAGACCGACAAGCTGGCCGGCGACCTGATCAAGAAGCTGCCGGGCCTCAAGCTGACCAAGGTGATGGTGTCCGAGGCCGGCGCCTCGGTGTACTCCGCCTCGGAGCTGGCCGCCCGCGAATTCCCGGACATGGACGTGTCGCTGCGCGGCGCCGTGTCCATCGCCCGCCGCCTGCAGGACCCGCTGGCCGAGCTGGTGAAGATCGACCCGAAATCCATCGGCGTCGGCCAGTACCAGCACGACGTGTCGCAGCTCAAGCTGGCGCGCTCGCTGGACGCGGTGGTCGAGGACTGCGTGAACGCCGTCGGCGTCGACGTCAATACCGCCTCCGCCGCCCTGCTGGCGCGCATCTCCGGCCTCAACGGCACCCTGGCGCAGAACATCGTGCAGTTCCGCGACGCCAACGGCGCCTTCGCCTCCCGCGCCGACCTGAAGAAGGTGCCACGCCTGGGCGAGAAGACCTTCGAG
The DNA here is from genome assembly GCF_029840585.1 of Pseudomonas sp. GD03875. NCBI lineage: Bacteria > Pseudomonadati > Pseudomonadota > Gammaproteobacteria > Pseudomonadales > Pseudomonadaceae > Pseudomonas > Pseudomonas sp. GD03875. Next base: position 57,887 of record NZ_JAOCCV010000012.1, read on the forward strand.
CAGGCCGCCGGCTTCCTCCGCGTGATGAACGGCGACAACCCGCTGGACGCCTCCGCCGTGCACCCGGAGACCTACCCGCTGGTGCAGCGCATCGCCGCCGACACCGGCCGCGATGTGCGTTCGCTGCTCGGCGATTCCAGCTTCCTGCGCAGCCTCGATCCCAAGCGCTTCACCGACGAGAGTTTCGGCCTGCCGACCGTCACCGACATCCTCAAGGAACTGGACAAGCCCGGCCGCGACCCGCGCCCGGAGTTCAAGACCGCCGAGTTCCAGGACGGCGTCGAAAGCCTCAAGGACCTGCAGCCGGGCATGGTGCTGGAGGGCGTGGTGACCAACGTCACCAACTTCGGCGCCTTCGTCGACATCGGCGTGCACCAGGACGGCCTGGTGCACATCTCCGCGCTTTCCGAGAAGTTCGTGAAAGATCCCTACGAAGTGGTCAAGGCCGGCGACATCGTCAAGGTGAAGGTCATGGAAGTGGACATCCCGCGCAACCGCGTCGGCCTGTCCATGCGCATGAGCGACACCCCCGGCGAGAAGGTCGATGGTCCGCGTGGCGGGCAATCCCGGGGCGGGCAGTCCCATGGCGGTAACCGTGGCAACGGTGGCAACCAGCCGCGCAGCGAGCGCCACTCCAGCCAGGACAAGCCGGCCCCGGCCAACGCCGCCATGGCCGCGCTGTTCGCCAACGCCAAGCAGTTGAGGAAGTGAGCCATGAGTGAAGCGTCGCCGGTCGGCCAGGACAGCAACTTCAGCAAGCTGCTCGGCATCCGCATCGAGAAGGCCGAGAACGGCGAATCCGTGCTGCGCATGAGCATGCAGGAGCACCTGCTCAACCTGCACGGACGCATGCACGGTGGCGCGCTCTACTCGCTGATCGACACCGCCCTCGGCCAGGCCAGCCACAGCCTGTTCGGCGGCGAGGCCGGCAGCATGACCCTGGAGTGCAAGGTCAACTACATCCGCGGCGTCGAGGCCGGCGAGGTGGTCTGCCACGCCCGCGTGCTCAACGCCGGGCGCAAGGTGCACGTGCTGGAGGCGCGGGTGGAACAGGGCGACAAGCTGATCGCCACAGCCCAGGCCACGTTCATCTGCAAATAAGCCATGGCTGCGCACAAGCCCTCTCCTCTTGGGAGAGGGCGCAATGAGTCGCGCCCAACCACCCTCACCCCCGGCCCCTCTCCCACAGCTTCAGGATTGCGCCGCGCGCCCGGGCGGCGCATCCTCCCCTTCCGGTCAGGCGACAGCGTCCGTCCGTACCCCACTTGCAGTGTGGCGGCTCCACCCCCATATAGGGGCGACCGTCGAGTGAAGGAACAAGAATCTTGAGCGATCGCATCGAACGCCGCCTGGCTTTGCTCGGCGAGGCCGCCCACCTGCCCCTGCTCACCCGGTGCCTGCACGGCATCGAACGCGAGACGCTGCGCGTCGACGCGAACGGCCGGCTGGCGCAGACGCCGCATCCCCGCGCACTGGGCTCGACGCTGACCCACGCGCAGATCACCACCGACTATTCCGAGGCCCTGCTGGAGTTCATCACCCCGGCCGAGCCGGACCCGGCCGACACCCTGGCCGATCTCGACCGCATCCACCGTTTCGCCGCCGACCGACTCGATGGCGAGTACCTGTGGAGCCCGTCGATGCCCGGCCTGCTGCCGGACGAGGCGGACATCCCGATCGCCCGCTACGGCAGCTCCAACATCGGTCGCCTGAAGTACGTCTATCGCCAGGGCCTGGCCCTGCGCTACGGCAAGACCATGCAGTGCATCGCCGGCATCCACTACAACTTCAGCCTGGCCGAGGGCCTGTGGCCGCTGCTGCAGAAGCTCGACGGCGACACCCAGGCCCCGCGCGACTACCAGTCCGCCGCCTACATCGCGCTGATCCGCAACTTCCGCCGCTACAGCTGGCTGCTGATGTACCTGTTCGGCGCCTCGCCGGCGCTGGACGCCAGCTTCCTGCGCGGCCGCCCGCACCAGCTGCAGCAGCTCGACGCCGACACCCTCTACCTGCCCTGGGCCACCAGCCTGCGGATGAGCGACCTGGGCTACCAGAGCAGCGCCCAGTCCGGCCTGACGCCCTGCTACAACGACCTGGCCAGCTACACCGAGAGCCTCCGCGCGGCGGTGGCCACGCCCTACCCGGCCTACGCCGAGATCGGCACCAAGGACGCCAGCGGCGAGTGGCTGCAGCTCAACACCAACATCATCCAGATCGAGAACGAGTACTACTCGAGCATCCGCCCGAAGCGCGTCACCTACTCCGGCGAGCGCCCGATCCAGGCCCTGATGAGCCGCGGCGTGCAGTACGTGGAAGTGCGCTGCCTGGACATCAACCCCTACCTGCCGCTGGGCATCGACCTGGACCAGGCGCGTTTCCTCGACGCCTTCATCCTGTTCTGCGCCCTGGCCGACAGCCCGCTGCTGGCCAGCGGCGAATGCTGCTCCTGCACCGAGAACTTCCTCAAGACGGTCAAGGAAGGCCGCCGCCCGAACCTGCACCTGCAGCGCGACGGCCAACAGGTGGAACTGCGGACCTGGGCCGGCGAGCTGCTCGACGCCTTCGCCCCCATCGCCGCCCTGCTCGACCGCGCCCATGGTGGCGACGCCTACCAGACCGCCCTGCACCTGCAGCGACGCAAGGTGGAAGACACCAGCCTGACGCCCTCGGCGCGGGTGCTGGCCGAGCTGCAGGCGACCGGCGAAAGCTTCCGCCAGTTCGCCCTGCGCCAGAGCAAGGCCCACGCCGAGGCCTTCCGCGCCCGGCCGCTGAGCGCGGAGGAGCGGGCGGCGTTCGAAGCGGCGGCGAGCCAGTCGCTGGCCGAGCAGGAGGAACTGGAACGGGCCCCGGCCGGCGACTTCGACACCTTCGTCGCGGCGTACCAGGCGAGCATCCTCGGCATCAGCGTGTGAAGGCCGCGCGCCGGAACACCGGCGCGCGGCAAAGGCTCTGCAATCAATGACCTGGCGGAAAGCAGGGTTTCTTTGCGGCAGCCCGTCACAAATCCGCCACGACGACCGTTCGGCCCTGACCAGCGGCACGCCGACCGCCCTGCCACGGGCTAGCCTGTGTGGAAACCCGTATTGGCAAACCGCCATGACGCCCGCAGCAGACAATCACGACTGGAGCCTGGAGAGCCTGAACAAGGCCTACCAGCAAGGCTACATGGCCGGCCTCACCGGCCAGCCCCAGCACGCCCAGCCCTACCCCGCCGAAGTGCTGGCCGCCGCCTGGGAGGCCGGCTGGGACGACGGCAACGAGCAGTTCAAGCAGCACCAGCGCCGCAGCGCCTGACACCCCGCCACATCCGTAGGAGCGAGCTCTGCTCGCGAAGCCTTTCGCCGTTGATGTTCGCGAGCAGAGCTCGCTCCTACGGTCTCCGGCGACGTCGGAACTCGTGGCTCTTCGTTATTGCCCGCGGTCACGTAGGGCGGGTGCAACCCGCGTGACCGACACCATCGCGTGTTTCACCCGCCCTACCGTGGGGTGCACCGTGCACACCGGAGCCCCTACAGGGCCTTCTCGAATATCTTCGAATTGCGCTGGTAGTTGTACAGCGAGGCGCGCGCGGCCGGCAGGCGTTCCACGCCGCTGGACTCGAAACCGCGCTCCTGGAACCAGTGCGCGGTGCGGGTGGTGAGCACGAACAGGGTCTTCAGCCCCAGCGCCCTGGCCCGCTCCTCGATGCGTTCGAGCAGCTCGTCGCCACGGCCGCCGTGACGATACTCCGGGTTGACCGCCAGGCATGCCAGCTCGCCGGCCTCAGAGTCGGCGATCGGGTAGAGCGCGGCGCAGGCGATGATCAGCCCGTCGCGCTCGACGATGCTGAACTGGCCGATCTCCCGCTCCAGCACCTCGCGGGAGCGGCGCACCAGGATGCCCTGGTCCTCCAACGGAGTGATCAGCTCGATCAGGCCACCGACGTCCTCGATGGTCGCCTCGCGCAGCGACTCGAACTGCTCCTGGTCGACCAGAGTGCCGCCGCCGTCGCGGGTGAACAGCTCGGTGAGCAGCGAGCCATCCTCCATGTAGCTGACGATATGGCTGCGCTTGACCCCGCCCCGGCAGGCCTGGGCGGCGGCGTCGAGCAGCTCGGCCTGGTAGCAGCTGCCCAGGCGCGCCAGGTGCGCCGGCACCTGCTGCGGACGCAGCTCGCGCACCAGCTTGCCACTGTCGTCGAGCAGGCCGCGCTCGGCGCTGAACAGCAGCAGCTTGTCGGCCTGCAGGTCGATGGCGGCGCGGGTGGCGACGTCCTCGCAGGCCAGGTTGAAAATTTCACCCGTGGGCGAGTAGCCGAGCGACGACAGCAGCACGATGCTGCGCTCGTCGAGCAGGCGGCCGATGCCCTTGCGGTCAACCCGGCGCACCTCGCCGGTGTGGTGATAGTCGATGCCGTCGACCACGCCGATCGGCCGCGCGGTGACGAAGTTGCCGCCGGACACGCGCAGGCGCGAGCCCTGCATCGGTGAGGCGGCCATATCCATCGACAGGCGCGCCTCGATGGCGATGCGCAGGCTGCCGACCGCGTCGATCACGCAATCCAGGGTCGGCCCGTCGGTGATGCGCAGGTCGCGGTGGTAGTGCGGGATCAGCCCGCGCTCGGCCAGGCGCGCCTCGATCTGCGGGCGCGAGCCGTACACCAACACAAGGCGCACGCCGAGGCTGTGCAGCAGCACCAGGTCGTGGACGATGTTGCCGAAATTCGGATGTTCCACACCGTCGCCGGGCAGCATCACCACGAAGGTGCAGTCCCGGTGGGCGTTGATATAGGGCGAAGCGTGGCGAAGCCAGTTGACGTAGTCGTGCATTGAGAAGCCTGTGAGCAAGGACGGACGAGCGATGTTTTGCCTCTCCACCAGCGGAGAAGAAGGTCGGTCTAGCGTCGTCGCAACATCGGTGCTCCCCTTGTGGGCCGGACGGGTTACAGGCAGTAGTGCTGGATCAGCTGGCGCAGCAGCGCCACGGTCGGTTCGATGCGCGCCAGCTCGAGGAATTCCCCCGGCTGGTGGGCGCAGGCGATGTCGCCCGGGCCGAGGACGATGGTCTCGCAGCCGAGTTGCTGAAGATACGGGGCTTCGGTGCCGAATGCCACCGACTGGGCTGCATGCCCGGTCAGCTTTTCCGCCAGGCGCACCAGTTCGCTGTCGGCGGCTTGCTCGAAGGGCGGCACGTTGGCGAACAGCGGCGCGTAGTCGATCTTCACCTGGTGCCGCTCGGCCAGCGGCCGCAGCTTGCCGCGGATGGCCTCGCGCAGCTGCTCCGGGTCCATGCCCGGCAGCGGGCGCAGGTCGAATTCCAGCGAGCACTGGCCGCAGATGCGGTTGGGATTGTCGCCGCCGTGGATGCAGCCGAGGTTGAGGGTCGGCTGCGGCACGCCGAACTGCGGGTTGCTGAACTCGCGCTGCCACTGGCCGCGCAGGTCGCGCAGCGCGCCGATGGCGTCGTGCATCGCCTCCAGGGCGCTGTGGCCGAGGCTCGGGTCGGAGCTGTGGCCGCTCTGGCCGAGGATGTCGATGCGCTCCATCATCACGCCCTTGTGCAGGCGCACCGGCCTGAGCCCGGTCGGCTCGCCGATCACCGCCGCGCGGCCCAGCGGCCGGCCGGCCCTGGCGAGGGCGCGCGCGCCGTCCATGGAGCTTTCCTCGTCGCAGGTGGCGAGCACCAGCAGCGGCTGGCGGAACGGGTGGTCGAGCAGGCCGCGCACCGCCTCGATCACCAACGGGAAGAAGCCCTTCATGTCGCAGACGCCGAGGCCGACCCAGCGGTCGCCCTCCGCCGTCAGCCGAAGCGGGTCGCTGCGCCACAACGCGGCGTCGAACGGCACGGTGTCGCTGTGGCCGGCCAGCACCAGGCCGCCGGGGCCGCTGCCCAGGGTCGCCAGCAGATTGGCCTTGCCCGGCGCCACGTCCTGGATCTCGCAGGCGAAACCGAGGTCGCCCAGCCAGGCCGCCAGCAGCTCGATCACCGGGCGGTTGGACTGGTCCCAGTGGGGCTGGGTGCAGCTGACCGAGGGAGTGGCGATCAGTGCGGCGAGCTGGTCCTGCAGAGAGGGAAGCGGCATAGGAATCTCCATGATCTGGCCCCCATCATAGAGACGCGGGCGCGCCCTGCAAACGCGGTCGGGATTCGACCTTTCGTCCGGGCCGACATGAGCCGAAACGACCGTTCGAGCAGAAGCCGCTGTCATCTGGCATACTTCGCGCCCCTTTTGCGGTCATGAAAACGTCATGTTCGAACTATTCAGCGGGCTGGATGTGTGGGTTGCCATCAGCCTGATCCTGGCTCTGACCTTTGTCCTGGCCTTCGAATTCATCAACGGTTTCCACGACACCGCCAACGCGGTGGCCACGGTGATCTACACCAAGGCGATGCCGCCGCACCTGGCGGTGATCGCCTCCGGCATCTTCAACTTCCTCGGCGTGGTGCTGGGCGGCGTCGGCGTCGCCTACGCCATCGTCCACCTGCTGCCGGTGGAGCTGCTGATCAACGTCAACACCAGCCACGGCCTGGTGATGGTGTTCTCCCTGCTGACCGCGGCCATCGCCTGGAACCTGGGCACCTGGTACTTCGGCATCCCGGCCTCCAGCTCGCACACCCTGATCGGCTCGATCCTCGGTGTCGGCCTGGCCAACGCCCTGCTCACCCACATCTCCCTGGCCGACGGCGTGAACTGGCAGAAGGCGATCGACATCGGCCTGAGCCTGCTGCTGTCGCCGCTGGCCGGCTTCGCCGTGGCCGGCCTGATCCTGATCGGCCTGCGCCGCGCCTTCGCGGAATCGAAGATGCATGAGACGCCCGAGAGCCGTAAGGAGATCAAGGGCAAGAAGAAGCCGCCGTTCTGGAACCGCATGGTGCTGATCATCTCGGCCATGGGCGTGAGCTTCGTGCATGGCTCGAACGACGGCCAGAAGGGTATCGGCCTGATCATGCTGGTGCTGATCGGCATCGTCCCGGCCAAGTTCGTGCTGGACCTGAACAGCACCACCTACCAGATCGAACGCACCCGCGACGCCACCGTCCACCTGCAGCAGTTCTACCAGCGCAACCACGACGCGCTGAGCGAGTACCTGTCGCTGGGCAAGCCCGGCAACACCGAACTGCCCAAGCAGTTCCGCTGCGACGCCAAGCTGACCGAGGCGACCATCGCCGCCCTGATGACCGACCTGCAGGGCGTCACCGACTACAACCAGATGGATCACGAGAAACGCACCCAGGTGCGCCGCTACCTGCTCTGCCTGGATGACACCGCCAAGCGCGTCAGCAAGCTGGACAACCTGCCCAAGCGCGAGAAGGCGGACCTGGACAAGCTGCGCAAGGACCTCACCGCCACCACCGAATACGCCCCCACCTGGGTGATCTTCGCCGTGGCCCTGGCCCTCGGCATCGGCACCATGGTCGGCTGGAAGCGTGTGGTGCTGACCGTCGGCGAGAAGATCGGCAAACAGGGCATGACCTACGCCCAGGGCATGAGCGCGCAGATCACCGCCTCCATCGCCATCGGCCTGGCCAACGTCTACAGCCTGCCGGTGTCCACCACCCACGTGCTGTCGTCCGGTGTCGCCGGCACCATGGTCGCCAACAAGAGCGGCCTGCAGTTCGGCACGGTGCGCAACATCCTGATGGCCTGGGTGCTGACCCTGCCGGCCACCATCCTGCTGTCCGCCGGCCTGTTCTGGCTGGGCGTGCAGCTGTTCGTGTAGGCGCCGCCGGCGCCACGCGACGAGGCCGCCCCCGGGCGGCCTCTTCGTTCCAGCCCCAGCCACCTACCCAGCCCGGCGTTGCCCTGTACACTGGCGGCTCGGGGCGGCGTGGCGACGAGACAGAGGCGGATCAACCAGCGATGACTTTCCAACAACTCAGGCGCTACTGGCACATCGAGCTGCTGGGCGGCGCCCACAAGCGCTTCTCCTGGCGCCGGCTGCGCGCCAAGTACGTGCAGCGCTCGCGCTACCGCTACCTGTTCTGGTTCCGCTTCGCCCAGTACCTGCACAGCAGCCGCTCGAAGTTCCTGCGCAAGCGTGCCGAGCGCCTGGCGGACCGCATCGCCGAGCGCTTCGGCATCGAGATCGCCCTCGGCGCGCAGATCGGCGAAGGGCTGTTCATCCCTCATCCGGTGGGTATCGTGATCACCCGCAAGGCCGTGATCGGCAAGAACTTCAGCATCTTCCAGAACACCACCATCGGCCAGAAGAACGACGACAGCGCGCCCATCCTGATCGGCGACAACGTGACCGTCGGCGCCAACGCCTGCATCATCGGCCACGACCTGCGCATCGGTAACAACGTCACCATCGCGGCGGCCGCCTTTGTCAACAAGGACATTCCCGACGACCACCTGTTCGTCACCCGCTACGCCTCGGAGCTGATCGAGCCCCGCCAGGGCGCTACCCTCATCAGCACGCGCCATTCCCGCCAGGCACAACAGCCGCAACCGACGAAACCCGCATGAACAAAGAAACCGAGATCAAGCTGCGCGCCAGCCGCGAAACCCTCGCCGCCCTGCGCGACCACCCGCTGTTGAAGAAGCGCAACAAGTCCGGCTGGCAGACCCACGAGCTGTTCAACCAGTACTTCGACACGGCGGCCCGCGACCTGGCCGGCGCCCGCGTCGCCCTGCGCCTGCGCCGCGACGGCGAGCAGTACATCCAGACCCTGAAGAGTCGCGGCCAGAGCGTGGCCGGGCTGTCCGAGCGCAACGAGTGGGACTGGTACCTGAAGAAGGCCAAGCTGGACCTCAAGCTGCTTGGCGACGACTGCTGGCCGGCCAGCCTGGCCGAACTGGACAAGAAGAGCCTGCAGCCGATCTTCACCACCGATTTCGTCCGCCAGAAGGCGGAGATCGCCTGGGGCCGCGGCAAGGCCAAGACGGTGATCGAGGCGGCCCTGGACCTGGGCAAGGTGGTCGCCGGCGAGGGCGAGGAAGAAATCTGCGAACTGGAACTGGAACTGCGCGAAGGCGAGCCGGCGGCCCTGCTGGAACTGGCCTGCGAGCTGGCCGCCGACCTGCCGCTGATGCCCTGCGACATCAGCAAGGCCGAGCGCGGCTACCGCCTGTTCGACTCCGCCAGCTACAGCCTGAGCCTGCCGCCGCCCGCGCTGCACGCCGAGATGGCGCTGGACGACGCCTTCGCCGCTCTCGCCTGGCACCTGCTCGGCAGCAGCCAGCGCCTGGCCGAGCAATACCGCTTCAACGGCCACTGGAAGCTGCTTGAGCAGTGGCTGCAACAGCTGGTCGACCTGCGCGCCCTACTCGGCAGCCTCGGCCAGGCCGCGCCGCGCGCCTCCAGTCGCGAGCTGCGCGAGGCGCTGGACGCCCTGCTGGCCGACTGGCGCCCGCGCCTGGCCGCCGGCCGCGACGACGAGGCGCTGCGCCACAACGCGCCGGCCATGTTCGCCGGCGAGCTGCAGGGCAACCGCTGGGGCCTGCTCTCCCTGCAGCTGTCGCGCTGGCTGCTGCAGCGCGGCTGGACGGCCGGGCGCAACTCGCGCGGCGAGCGCCAGGGTGCGGCGGCGCTGGGCAACTGGCTGCCGACCCTGCTGGGCGAGGAGGCCGAGGGCCTGCGCCTGAAGCACTACCAGCAGTTCCCCGAGGCGCTGGCCGAACAGCTGCCGCGCATCGAGCGCATCCAGGCCTGGCTGCGCCTGGCCCGCCAGGCGCTCGAACTGCCGGAGCTGGACCGCCTGTACGGCGAACTGGCCAAGCTGGAGGCCCTGGCCAGCCGTGGCAACGATGCCGAAGTGCTGGCCGCTCGCCAGGCACAGGCCCATACTGTGGCGACGCTCAAACCCTGGAAGCTGCTGCTGAAATAAGCTGCTCGTCCCGCAGTGGGAGCAGAACTTGTGGGAGCGGCCCTGGCCGCTCCCGCGCACCCAGCGGGCATCCAGTCAGAACAAAAAGGGAGCTCCATGTCCGCCTTCGCCTCGCCAGCCCAGGATCGCTGGCTCGACCTCAACGACATCCTCCGCGAGCTGGTGGCCCAGGGCCGGATCGCCCAGGAGCAGGCCGAGCAGTGCATGGTATTGCGCCGCGCGTCGAGCAACGCGCAGCTGCACCCGCTGGAGTTCATCGCCGCCCAGCAGATCGACGACCTGCAGCGGCCCGACCGCAAGCACGACCTGGAAGGCCTCACCGTGTGGCTGGCCAACTTCGCCGGCCAGCCGTACCTGCGCATCGACCCGCTGAAGATCGACGTGGCGGCGGTGACGCCGCTGATGTCCTACGCCTTCGCCCAGCGCCACAAGATCCTCGCCGTGGCGGTGGACAGCGAGACGGTGACCATCGCCAGCGCCCAGCCGTTCGTACATGGCTGGGAAGGCAACCTGACCCACGTGCTCAAGCGCCCGATCAAGCGGGTGGTGGCCAACCCGGCGGACATCCAGCGCTTCACCACCGAGTTCTACCGCCTGGCCCGCTCGGTGACCGGCGCCACCTCGGTGGACCAGAAGATCAGCGGCGTGGGCAACTTCGAGCAGTTGCTCAACCTCGGCGCCCAGGACCAGGAGCCGGACGCCAACGACGCGCACATCGTCAACATCGTCGACTGGCTGTTCCAGTACGCCTACCAGCAGCGCGCCAGCGACATCCACATCGAGCCGCGCCGCGAGGCCGGCACCGTGCGCTTCCGCATCGACGGCGTGCTGCACAACGTCTACCAGTTCCCGCCGCAGGTGACGATGGCCGCGGTCAGCCGCCTGAAGAGCCTCGGGCGGATGAACGTGGCGGAGAAGCGCAAGCCCCAGGATGGCCGGATCAAGACCCGCACCCCGGACGGCGGCGAGGTCGAGCTGCGCCTGTCGACCCTGCCCACCGCCTTCGGCGAGAAGATGGTGATGCGCATCTTCGACCCGGAGGTGCTGCTCAAGTCGTTCGACCAGCTGGGCTTCTCGCCGGAGGACCTGCGCCGCTGGGAGAGCATGACCTGCCAGCCCAACGGCATCATCCTGGTCACCGGCCCCACCGGCTCGGGCAAGACCACCACGCTGTACACCACCCTCAAGCAGCTGGCGACCGAAGAGGTGAACGTCTGCACCATCGAAGACCCGATCGAGATGATCGAGGGCGCCTTCAACCAGATGCAGGTGCAGCACAACATCGACCTGACCTTCGCCAGCGGCGTGCGCGCGCTGATGCGGCAGGACCCGGACATCATCATGGTCGGCGAGATCCGCGACCTGGAGACCGCCGAGATGGCCATCCAGGCGGCGCTCACCGGCCACCTGGTGCTCTCCACCCTGCACACCAACGACGCGCCCAGCGCTATCAGCCGCCTGCTGGAGCTGGGCGTGCCGCACTACCTGCTCAGGGCCACCCTGCTCGGCGTCATGGCCCAGCGCCTGGTGCGCACCCTGTGCCCGCACTGCAAGGCGCCGGTGGCGCTGGACGAGGACGACTGGCAGAGCCTGACCAAGCCCTGGAACGCGCCGCTGCCGACCCAGGCGCACTGCGCCGTCGGCTGCCTGGAGTGCCGCGAGACCGGCTACCGGGGCCGCGCCGGCGTCTACGAGATCATGCTGCTGAACGACAGCATCAAGCCGCTGATCACCGCCGACACCGACCTCATCGCCCTGCGCCGCGCGGCGTTCAAGGACGGCATGCGCAGCCTGCGCCTGTCCGGCGCGCAGAAGGTCGCGGCGGGTCTGACCACCATCGAGGAAGTGCTGCGGGTCACCCCGCAGAGCGAACAGAAGTAACCACCGGGCCCCACGCCGGCCCGCACAGAAAGGGAGTTTTCCATGGAAGTCGGTAGCGTGATCTTTCTCTTCGTCGCCCTGGCCGTGGCCGTGGTGTTCATGGGCTTCAAGGTGGTCCCGCAGGGCTACGAGTGGACGGTGGAGCGCTTCGGCCGCTACACCAACACCCTCAAGCCCGGCCTCAACATCATCGTGCCGGTGATGGACCGCATCGGCCGCAAGCTCAACGTCATGGAGAGCGTGCTGGACATCCCGCCGCAGGCGGTGATCAGCGCTGACAACGCCATCGTGCAGATCGACGCGGTGTGCTTCTTCCAGGTGATCAACACCGCCCAGGCCGCCTACGAGGTGAACGACCTGGAGCATGCCATCCGCAACCTGGTGATGACCAACATCCGCACCGTGCTCGGCTCCATGGAGCTGGACTCCATGCTCAGCCAGCGCGACGCGATCAACGAGCGCCTGCTCAAGACGGTGGACGAGGCCACCGCGCCCTGGGGCATCAAGATCACCCGCATCGAGATCAAGGACATCAGCCCGCCAGCCGATCTGGTCGAGGCCATGGCCAGCCAGATGAAGGCCGAGCGCCTCAAGCGCGCGCAGATTCTCGAAGCCGAGGGCTCGCGTTCCGCGGCCATCCTCACCGCCGAGGGCCACAAGCAGGCGGAAATCCTCAAGGCCGAGGGCGAGCGCGCGGCTGCCTTCCTTGAAGCAGAGGCGCGCGAACGGGCGGCCCAGGCCGAAGCCGAGGCGACCCGCATGGTGTCCGACGCCATCGCCAGCGGCAACGTGCAGGCGGTCAACTACTTCGTCGCGCAGAAGTACGTCGAGACCCTCGGCCAGCTGGCCTCGGCCAACAACAGCAAGGTCATCCTCATGCCGCTGGAGGCGAGCCAGGTGATCGGCGCGGTCGGCGGCATCGGCGAGATCGTCCGCGCCACCTTCGACAGGGACGGCAAGAAAGCATGATCGCCTACCTGCAGCACCTGTCGTTCTGGGACTGGCTGGCCTTCGGCACGGTCCTGCTGATCCTCGAGGTGTTCGGCGCCGGCGGCTACCTGCTGTGGATCGGCGTCGCGGCGGCGGCGGTCGGCGTTCTGACCTATCTTTTCCCCGAGTTGCCCTGGACCTGGCAGTTCATCGTGTTCGCCCTGCTCTCGGTGCTCACCGCGGTGTTCTGGTGGCAGCGCCAGCGCAGCGCCGCCAAGCCCTCGGACGTGCCGGGGCTGAACCGCCGGGGCAGCGAGTTCATCGGCCGCACCTTCGTCCTGCACGAGGCGATAGTCGACGGGCGCGGCAAGATCAGGGCCGGCGACACGCTGTGGCTGGTCAGGGGCAGCGACCTGCCCGCGGGCAGCACGGTGCGGGTCACCGGCCAGGACGGCGTGCTGCTGATCGTCGAGCCCGCCTGAAGCTTTTCCAGCCGTGCCGCTCCGCGGCCGCCAACGGTGCACAACGAGAGAACGCCGGGCATGCAAAAGCGGCAACCGCGACCGCCGAGGGAGAGCAGCCATACCGGGCTGGAGGACAGCGACCGGCGCTCGCTGCTGCGTCTGATCTTCAACGCCACCGCCCTCAGCATCGGGGCGTTCTCGGTGCTGCAGTTCAGCTCCGGCAACGTCCTGTTCGCCAGCCTCGAGGTGATCGCCTGCCTCGTCCTGCTGGCGGCCGGCCACGGCATCCACGGCGCCCGGCGCCTGGAGCTGTGGATCTACCTCTACCTGCTGCCGACCTTCGCCTTCATCCTCTACATCAGCCTGATGCCCCAGGCTTCGTCCACCGCCTTCGTCTGGGTCTACCTGATCCCGGTGCTGTCCTACCTGATGCTCGGCAAGCGGCGGGGCATGCGCCTGGCGCTGCCGTTCATGCTGCTGGCTCTGGTGCTCTACTACCTGAGGTACCCGCTGCCGCAGTCCGCGCTGGCCTGGATCGACGCCGGCAACGCCATTCTCTGCGGCGCCCTGATCGTGGTCTTCGTCCACCTCTACGAGACCCGCCGCGCCGCGGCCTTCGCCGAGCTGCAGCACCAGGCGCAGACCGACCAGCTGACCGGCGCCGACAGCCGCGGCCATTTCAAGCAGGAGCTGCGCCGAGCACTGAAGGACGCCGGCCGCAGCCAGAGCCCGGTGGTCCTGGCGCTGCTCGACATCGACCACTTCAAGAGCGTCAACGACCGCTACGGCCACGACGCCGGCGACCACGCCCTGCGCCACATCTGCGACCTGCTGTACCGGCGCCTGCGCACCACCGACAACCTGGGACGGCTCGGCGGCGAGGAATTCGGCCTGCTGCTGCGCAACACCGACGCCGCCGGCGCGCTGCCGCTGCTGGAATCGCTGCGCCAGCTGATCTGCGATCAGCCCCTGGAATACGCCGGGCAGACCATCGAACTGGCCGCCACCTTCGGCCTCGCCGAATGGCCCCGCGACGGCCATACGCCGGACGAGCTGTACCGCTGCGCCGACTGGCGCCTGTACCAGGGCAAGCAGGCGGGCCGCAACCGGGTCGTTGGCGAGACGCAGGCCGAGCTATCCTGAAACCTGCCGCCTCGTTCGAAAGGTGGAACTCCCGGTAAAACCACAGGCTCAGAATTCTCAGGACTCGCCGCCAAAGGAGCAGCCAGCATGCGCACCCGCCAAACCCTCGCGACCCTCGCCCTGATCGCCCTTCCCCTCGGCCCGGCCATGGCCGACGGGGGCTTCTGGCGCGACGTCATTTCCTCCGGCGCCACCACCGCCTCCACCTACCTGACCTTCAAGGACAACAAGGAGGTGATCGCGGCGCGCGACGACGCCAGCGCCTTCATCGCCAGCGGCGGCCAGATCCGCGGCGCCCACCTGGAAGCGGCGCTGCAACGAGCGCGCGCCGACCATCCGCAACTGCAGGCCAGCGACGAAGAGCTGGCCCAGGCGCTGCTGGTGCAGCCGACGGGCCACGAAGCCACGCGCTGATTCGTCGCCCTCTACGAACCCGTTAAGTACTGCATACCTTGTGTGGGAGCGGATTTATCCGCGAATTTCGCGGCCAATCGGAATGCCGCCCAGCCGCTCCCACATAAAAGCAGGATTGCGCCACCAACAGGTAACGGATACATCACCTACGAAAACGCCCCTGCACTCTTCACGGAATGCAGGGGCGTCGTCGTAGGGCGGGTGCAACCCGCGATCCGGCGTTGGCGCGGGTTTCACCCGCCCTACGGCATCACTCGCGGTAGTCGTCCATCGGTACGCAGGCGCAGAACAGGTTGCGGTCACCGTAGACGTTGTCCACCCGGTTCACCGCCGGCCAGTATTTGTGCGCCAGGGTGTGGGCGGACGGGGTCACCGCCTCGGCGATGCTATACGGCCGCTCCCACACGCCGGTGACGTCGGCCAGGGTGTGCGGCGCGTTCTTCAGCGGGTTGTTGTCCTCCGGCCACTCGCCGCTGCCGACCTTGGCGATCTCGGCGCGGATGCTCAGCATCGCCTCGATGAAGCGATCCAGCTCCTCCTTCGACTCGCTCTCGGTCGGCTCGATCATCAGCGTGCCCGGCACCGGGAAGCTCATGGTCGGAGCGTGGAAGCCGTAGTCCATCAGCCGCTTGGCCACGTCTTCCTCGGTGATGCCGGTTTCCGCCTTGAGCGGGCGCAGGTCGAGGATGCATTCGTGGGCCACGCGCTCGTTGCGGCCGCTGTAGAGCACCGGGAAGGCGCCCTTGAGCTGGCTGGCCAGGTAGTTGGCGTTGAGGATCGCCACCTCGGTAGCACTGGCCAGCTGCGGGCCCATCATGGCGATGTACATCCAGCTGATCGGCAGGATGCTGGCGCTGCCCCAGGGCGCGGCGCTGACCGCGGTGTTCTGCGGGTTCGGCCCCTGCAGCTCGACCACCGGGTGGTTGGCGACGAAGGGCGCCAGGTGCGCGCGCACGCCGATCGGCCCCATGCCCGGGCCGCCACCGCCGTGGGGGATGCAGAAGGTCTTGTGCAGGTTCATGTGCGACACGTCCGCGCCGATGTCGGCCGGGCGCGCCAGGCCCACCTGGGCGTTGAGGTTGGCGCCGTCCATGTAGACCTGGCCGCCGAAGCCGTGGACGACCTCGCAGATCTCGCGGATGCCTTCCTCGTACACGCCGTGGGTGGACGGGTAGGTGATCATCAGGCAGGACAGCTTGTCGCCCGCCTCGCCGGCCTTGGCCTTGAGGTCGTCCAGGTCGACGTTGCCGGCGGCGTCGCACTCCACCACCACCACGCGCATGGCGAGCATCTGCGCCGAGGCCGGGTTGGTGCCGTGGGCCGAGGCCGGGATCAGGCAGATGTCGCGGTGCCCCTCACCGCGGCTCTCGTGGTACTTGCGGATCGCCAGCAGGCCCGCGTACTCGCCTTGGGCGCCGGAGTTGGGCTGCATGCAGATGGCGTCGAAGCCGGTGATGGCGCGCAGCCAGGCCTCCAGCTCGTCGATCATCAGCTGGTAGCCGGTGGCCTGCTCGCGCGGCACGAAGGGGTGCAGCGCGCCGAATTCCGGCCAGGTCACCGGGATCATCTCGCTGGTGGCGTTCAGCTTCATGGTGCAGGAACCGAGCGGGATCATGGCCTGGTTCAGGGCCAGGTCCTTGCTCTCCAGGCGCTTGAGGTAGCGCAGCATGTCGGTTTCGCTGTGGTGGCTGTTGAACACCGGATGGCTCAGGTAGCCGGAGGTGCGTTGCAGCGCGGCCGGGATGCCTTCCGGCAGGTAGCCCGCATCCAGTTCGGCGACGGACAGGCCGTGGTCGGCACCGAGGAAGATGCTCAGCAACTGCTCGACGGTCTGCTCCGAGCAGGTCTCGTCCAGGCTGACGCCCAGCTTGCCGCGACCGAGAATGCGCAGGTTGATGCGCGCGGCCTTGGCCGACTCGATGATCGCGGTCTGCATGCCGCCGACATCCAGGGTCAGGGTGTCGAAGAAGAACAGGTTGTCGCGCTGCAGGCCCTTCTGCTCCAGGCCGGCGGCCAGCACGGCGGTCAGCCGGTGCACGCGCTGGGCGATGCGCTTGAGGCCCTCGGGGCCGTGGTAGACGGCGTAGCAGCTGGCCATGTTGGCCAGCAGCACCTGCGAGGTGCAGATGTTGGAGTTGGCCTTCTCGCGGCGGATGTGCTGCTCGCGGGTCTGCAGGGCCATGCGCAGCGCGGTGTTGCCGCGGGCGTCCTTGGACACGCCGATGATCCGCCCGGGCATGGCGCGCTTGAAGGCGTCGCGGGTGGCGAAGAAGGCCGCGTGCGGGCCGCCGTAGCCCATCGGCACGCCGAAGCGCTGGGCCGAGCCGAACACCACGTCGGCGCCGAACTCGCCGGGCGGGGTCAGCAGCAGCAGGCTGAGCAGGTCGGCGGCCACGCAGGCCAGGGCGTTCTGCGCGTGCAGCTGGTCGATCAGCGGGCGGATGTCGCGGATTTCGCCGTGGGTGTCCGGGTACTGCAGCAGGGCGCCGAACACTTCCAGGCCCGCCAGCTCGTCCAGCGCACCGACCCTGACCTCGAAGCCGAAGCCTTCGGCGCGGGTCTGCACCACCGAGATGGTCTGCGGGTGGCAGTTCTCGTCGACGAAGAACAGGTTGCTCTTGCTCTTCGCCACACGCTTGGCCAGGGCCATGGCCTCGCCGGCGGCGGTGGCCTCGTCGAGCAGGGAGGCGCTGGCCAGGTCCAGGCCGGTCAGGTCGATGGTCAGCTGCTGGAAGTTGAGCAGCGACTCCAGGCGACCCTGGGCGATCTCCGGCTGGTAGGGGGTGTAGGCGGTGTACCAGCCCGGGTTCTCCAGCAGGTTGCGCAGGATCACCGTGGGGGTGATGGTGCCGTGGTAGCCTATGCCGATCAGGCTGGTCCACAGCTGGTTCTGCTCGGCGTAGCCCTTGAGCTTGGCCAGGGCGCCCTGCTCGTCCAGCGCCGCCGGCAGGTCCAGCGGACGGTTGAGGCGGATGGCCGGCGGCACGGTCTGCACGATCAGCTCGTCGCGGCTGCCCAGCCCGAGGGCGTCGAGCATGGCCTGCTCCTCGCGGGCGTCGGGGCCGAGGTGGCGGCGGAGGAAGGCGTCGGGCTGTTGCAGCTGGTCGAGACGGGGCGTGGACATGGCGGAAGCTCTCGAAAAATGACAGAGCCCCGACGGATCGAGGCTCGGCAACGGGAATCGGTGCGGACCGCGCCGGGCGCGGTCATCGGCCTCAGGCGTCGGCGGAGCACACGGCCTGGTAGCCGGCCGCGTCGAGCAGGCCTTCCAGTTCGGCCGCGTCGCTCGGCTGGAGCTTGAAGAACCAGGCCTCGTAGGGCTCGCCGTTGACCTGCTCGGGCGCGTCGGCCAGCGACTCGTTGACCGCCAGCACTTCGCCGGAGATCGGCGCGTAGATGTCGGAGGCGGCCTTCACCGACTCGACCACCCCGGCTTCCTGGCCGGCGCTCAGTTGCTTGCCGACTTCCGGCAGCTCGACGTAGACGACGTCGCCCAGGGCTTCCTGGGCGTGGTCGGTGATGCCCACGGTGACCGAACCGTCGGCCTCCAGGCGAATCCACTCGTGGCTGGCGACGTAACGCAGATCGGCGGGGATGTTGCTCATTGTCGTTATCCTCGGAATCGGTGGGCGGAACGTCCGCCCGGAAAATTTAGCAGTTGGCGCGGAGGCTGCCGCCCCGCGCCACTGGAATCAGATCACGGCCTTGCCATTGCGCACGAAGTTCGGTTGCACAACCCGTACCGGGTACCACTTGCCGCGGATTTCCACCTCGGCGCGGTCGCCGGTGGCGGCCGGCACGCGGGCCAGGGCGATGGACTTGTTGAGGGTCGGCGAGAAGCTGCCGCTGGTGATCTCGCCCTCGCCCACGCCGTCCACCCGCACTACCTGGTGGGCGCGCAGCACGCCGCGCTCCTCCAGCACCAGGCCGACCAGCTTGGGCTGGTCGCCGGCGGCGCGCTGGCTCTCCAGGGCGCTGCGGCCGACGAAGCGGCGCTCGGCCGGCTCCCAGGCGATGGTCCAGGCCATGTTGGCGGCCAGCGGCGAGGTGTCCTCGTCCATGTCCTGGCCGTACAGGTTCATGCCGGCCTCCAGGCGCAGGGTGTCGCGGGCGCCCAGGCCGATCGGGGCGATGCCGGCGCCGACCAGTTCGCTGAGGAAGCCCGGGGCCTCGGCCGCCGGCAGCATGATCTCCAGGCCGTCCTCACCGGTGTAGCCGGTGCGGGCGATGAACCAGTCGCCTTCGGGCAGGCCCTGGAACGGCTTGAGTTCGTGGATGATCGCGGCGCGCGCTGCGCTGACCAGTTCGGCGGTCTTGGCCCGGGCGCTGGGGCCCTGGATGGCGAGCATGGCCAGTTCCGGGCGCTCGGTCAGGGTCACCTCGAAGCCGGCGGTGCGGGCCTGCATCCAGGCCATGTCCTTGTCGCGGGTGGCGGCGTTGACCACCATGCGGTAGCCCCAGTCGGTGAGGTAGACGATCAGGTCGTCGACCACCCCGCCACGCTCGTTGAGCATGCCGCTGTAGAGGGCCTTGCCCGGCGTCTTCAGACGCTCCACGTCGTTGGCCAGCAGGTGTTGCAGCCAGGCCTTGGCCTGCGACCCGGTGATGTCGACGACCGTCATGTGGGAGACATCGAACACGCCGCAGTCGCGCCGGACCTGGTGGTGTTCCTCGACCTGGGAGCCGTAGTGCAGCGGCATGTCCCAGCCACCGAAGTCGACCATCTTGGCGCCCAGCGCCAGATGCTGTTCATACAGGGGTGTACGCTGTCCCATGGATAACTCCTTGATGCGGGCCCTGCCCTGGTGGGCACGGGCTCATGGACGGCTGCTTCAGCAGGCGCGCATTGTAGCCCCGACGCGGCCCCCGGTCACCTCGATAGCCGACCGGACGGTCGCTGCGTGACCGGATTCGCCGAACGCTAGTGCCCCGGCTGCCGCGCCGAGCGACGGATCAGGCCGATCACCGGCAGCAGGCCGACCAGCACCAGGGTCAGGGCCGGCAGCGCGGCGCGGGCCCATTCGCCCTCGCTGGTCATCTCGAAGATGCGCACGGAAAGCGTGTCCCAGCCGAAGGGACGCATCAGCAGGGTCGCCGGCATCTCCTTGAGCACGTCGACGAACACCAGCAGCGCGGCGGACAGCGCCCCCGGCACCAGCAGCGGCAGGTAGACGCGGAAGAACAATGCCGGTCCGCCGACGCCCAGGCTGCGGGCGGCCTGGGGCAGCGACGGGCGGATGCGCGCCAGGCTGCTCTCCAGCGGGCCGTAGGCCACCGCCATGAAGCGGATCAGGTAGGCCAGCAGCAGCGCCGCGAGGCTGCCCAGCAGCAGCGGCTTGCCGGCGCCGCCGAACCAGGCGGACAGCGGGATCACCAGTTCCCGGTCGAGGAAGCTGAAGGCGAGCATGATGGCGACCGCCAGCACCGAGCCGGGCAGCGCGTAGCCGAGGTTGGCCAGGCTGATCGCGCCGCGCACCGGCCGGGTCGGCGCCTGGCGCCTGGCGAACGCCAGCAGCAGGGCCACCGCCACGGTGATCAGCGCCGCCAGGCCGCCGAGCGACAGGGTGTGCAGGATCAGCCCGGCGTAGCGCTCGTCCAGGTCGAAGCGGCCGCGCTGCCAGAACCAGGCCAGCAGCTGCAGCAGCGGCACCACGAAGGCGCAGGCGAACACCAGGCCGCACCAGGCGCTGGCGGCGACGGCCTTCCAGCCGCGCAGCACGTACAGGGCCTGGCCGCGCGGCCGTTCGCTGGCCGGCCGGCTGATGCCCCGGGCGCGGCGCTCGCCGTACAACACCAGCATCACCGCCAGCAGCAGCAGGCTGGCCAGCTGGGTGGCGCCGGACAGGCTGTAGAAGCCGTACCAGGTCTTGTAGATGGCGGTGGTGAAGGTATCGAAGTTGAACACCGCCACCGCGCCGAAGTCGGCCAGGGTCTCCATGATCGCCAGGGCCAGGCCCGCGCCGATCGCCGGCCAGGCCATCGGCAGGGCCACCCGCCAGAACGCCTGCCAGGGCGACTGGCCGAGCACCCGGGCGGCCTCCATCAGCCCCCGCCCCTGGGCGAGGAAGGCGCTGCGCGCGAGCAGGTAGACGTAGGGGTAGAAGACCAGCACCAGCACCGCGATCACGCCGCCGGTCGAGCGCACCCGGGGGAAGCGGATACCCGTGCCGAACCACTCGCGCAGCAGGCTCTGCACCGGCCCCGAGAAGTCGAACAGGCCGATGAAGACGAAGCCCAGCACGTAGGCCGGGATGGCGAAGGGCAGCATCAGCGCCCAGTCCAGCCAGCGCCGGCCGGGGAACTCACAGAGGCTGGTGAGCCAGGCCAGGCTGACGCCGAGCACGGTCACACCGACACCGACGCCCAGCACCAGGATCAGCGTGTTGCCCAGCAGGCGCGGCATCTGGGTGTCCCACAGGTGGCGCCAGATCTCGCCGTCGACCTCGTGCCAGGACAGCACCAGCACCGACAGCGGCAGCAGCACCAGGGAAGCGATGGCGAAGGCGATGGGGTACCAGCGGCGTTGGGCGGGATGGGCCACGCGGACTCCTAGGCGGTGGATGCGAAACGCCCCGGCGGGCCGGGGCGTCGAGTATAACGGGCGAAGGGGCGATGGCCCGGCGACCGGAGGTCGCTGGCGGATCATCGCCTCGCCGCGAGGCGGATCAGTTCCAGCCGACCCGGTCCATCAGCTTGATCGCTTCGGCCTGGCGCTTGCCGGCCACTTCCACCGGGATGGAGTCGGCCTTGAACTCGCCCCAGGCGGCCACCTCGGCGGACGGCTTGACCGCCGGATTGGCCGGGAACTCCTGGTTGATCTCGGCGAACAGGCCCTGGGCCTCCGGCGTGGTCATCCACTCGACCAGCTTCTTCGCCGCCTCGGGGTGCGGCGCGTGCTTGGTCAGGCCGATGCCGGACAGGTTGACGTGCACGCCACGGTCTTCCTGGTTCGGCCAGAACAGCTTGGCGCGCAGCTGCGGGTTGGCCTTGTGCAGGCGGCCGTAGTAGTAGGTGTTGACGATACCGACATCGCACTGGCCCGCATCCACCGCCTGGACCACCGAGTTGTCGTCGGCGAACACGTCGGTGGCCAGGTTGCCGACCCAGCCGCGGACGATCTGCTCGGCCTTCTCGGCGCCGTGGGTCTCGATCAGGGTGCCGGTGAGCGACTGGTTGTAGACCTTCTCGCTGGTGCGCAGGCAGAGGCGGCCTTCCCACTCCGGGCCCGCCAGCGCCTCGTAGGTGGTCAGCTCGCCCGGCTTCACCCGCTCGGGGGAATAGACGATGGTGCGCGCGCGCAGCGACAGGCCGGTCCAGGCGTGGTTGCTGGAGCGATACTGGGCGGGGATGTTGGCGTCGATCACCGACGAGGTGAAGGGCTGCAGGATGCCCATCTGCTCGGCCTGCCACAGGTTGCCGGCGTCCACCGTGATCAGCAGGTCGGCCACGCCGTTCTCGCCCTCGGCTTTGATGCGCTGCATCAGCGGCGCTTCCTTGTCGGTGATGAACTTGACCTTGACCCCGGTCTTGGCGGTGTAGGCGTCGAACACCGGCTTGATCAGCTCGTCGATCCGCGAGGAGTAGACCACTACTTCGTCGGCGGCCTGGGCGGTGGTGGCGGCAAGCAGCAGCGCCGCGAGAAGAGGTTTGCCTGTGCGCATCATGCAGTCCCTGTAAGGTCCGGAAAGGCGCAAATGATAGTAAACCTCAGTTGCGAATGAGCATGGTGTGTATGTCGAAGTGTTTCGGGGTGCGCAGCGTGCGCCCCGATGCTCCGTGCATGCGTCCGGATCGGGCCACCACCCTATTGCGGGGCCCGCCCCTGCAAGGCCTGCCGCGCCCCACTCAGCCGGACCGGGACGTGCCGGCACAAGAAGTGGGCCGGCCCGTTGCGGCAGGTTTTCAGATGCCTTGAAAAGCGTTGCGCCTCAGTAGGCGTAGCGCAGCGTCGTCATGACGTTGCGGGGCGCACCATACAGACCTGCCGCCGTGGTGGTGTAGTACTCCTTGTCGAACAGGTTGTTGACGTTCAGCGTCGCCGACAGCGCCGGCGTGATCTGGTACCTGGCCATCAGGCTGGCCAGGGTGTAGCTGCTCTGGGTGGTGGCGTAGTAGAGGTCGTAGCCGGCCTCGCTCTGCCAGTTCAGCCCGCCACCGACGGTGAACTTGTCCAGCGCGCCGGGCAGGCGGTAGGTGGTGAACAGCTTAACGCTGTTGCGCGGTATCTCGGTGACGATGCGCCGGTCGTCATCGTTGAAGCTGACGCTGTAGGAGTAGCCGCCGGTGAACTGCCAGCCGTCGCCGAGCTCGCCGGTGACTTCCAGCTCCACCCCTTCGCTGGTGGTGCCGCTCTCGGCCCTGTAGGCCTGGAAGCCGTTGGGTTGCAGCCTTTTGCCGTCGGCCACCGCTAGGTTGTCCTGCTCGACCCGGAACAGCGCCAGGCTGGTGTTCAGGCGCCCGTCGTAGAAGCCGGCCTTCAGGCCCACTTCATAGCCGGTGCCCTCCAGCGGGTCGAGCGGCGAGCCGTTGACGTCGCGCACACTGGCCGACTGCGGGTTGAATATCTGGGTGTAGCTGGCGTAGGCGGTCCAGATGTCACTCAGGTCGTAGGTGAAGCCGGCATAGGGGATGACGATCCCGCTCTCGGTGCGTTCGGTCTTGCTGCGGGTGCCGGCGTAGAGCCGGCTCTTGCTCTCGCAGTTCCAGTCCACCACGCGGGCACCGAGAATCAGGCTGGCGGCATCGGTCAGGCGCCAGCGCGAGGTGAAGTAGCCGGCATACTGGCTCTCGGTCACGTCGTTCTCGCCGATCTTGTCGAAGTGCGGTTTGGGCGTCTTGCCATCCCAGTCGTAGATGTTCGGGATATCGCCCTCGTAGCCCGAGCTTGCCCGCTTCCAGCCGCCGAAGTTCGAGGTGCCGCGCTCCTCGACGCGCGACAGGGTGACGCCGCCGATCAGTTCGTGCTCGCGACCGAACAGCGGGAACGAGCCGGTCAGGTAGGCATCGAGGTTGTCCTGCTCGGGAGTTGCCTGCCAGCGGGTCGGCATGATGTAGGCACCGCCGCCGGTAGCGGGATCGATTTCACCGTCCATGTAGCTGACCACGGTGTCGTAGTCATTGCGCGCGTGGCTGTACTCCAGCTTGCCACTCCAGCCATTGGCGAAATGCTGTTCGACGGAGGTGAACAGCGTGCTCTGCTGGCGATCGTAGTAGCTCCAGTCGGGCGAGGTATTGAAGGAGCGCTTGATATCGGTCATGCCACCGTCGGTGGTGAACAGCGGAAAACCGGTGCGCATCGGCGCGTTGCTGTGGGTGATCTGGTGACTGAAGCCCAGGGTCAGCAGGGTCGCGTCCGTCAGGTCCAGTTCGGTGATGCCATAGAGGGTCGTCAGCTCCTGGCTGAAGCGGTCGATCCAGGCATGCTCGTCCTTGTGCTCGGCGACGAAGCGGGCACGCGCGGTACCGCTGTCGTTCAGCGCGCCGCCGACGTCCACGCCCAGTCCGTAGCGATCCCAGCTGCCCGCTTCGGCGCTGAGGATGACCTGTGGCTCGTTGCCGGGCCGCTTGCGGATCAGGTTGATGGTCGCCGAGGGGTTGCCCAGGCCGCTGATCAGCCCGGTGGCGCCACGCACCACTTCCACCCGGTCGTACATCGCGGTGTTCTGGGTGTAGTTGTCCATGCTTGCCGACGTGGGTACGCCGTCGATCTCGAAGTTTCTGATCGGGAAGCCGCGCGACAGGTAGGTGGTGCTGTCCGCCCCCAGACTCTCGCGAATCACCGTGATGCCGGTGGTGGCGTCGAGGGCATCGGTGAGGCTGTCGAGCCTCTGGTCTTCCATGCGTTGCCGGGTCAGGACGGTGACCGACTGCGGCGTCTCCCTGGGCGACAGGTTCAGGCGTGTGGAACTGCTGGAAGACTCCGTGGTGTAGGAGCCGGAGCCCTCGGTGGTCGAACCCGGCGCCTTGCCGGAGATGCTCAGGGCCGACAGCTCCAGCGCCGCTTCCCCGGCCACGGGGGCCGGCACCAGTACATACCCGCCGTTGCCCTGGCGCTGCGCCAGCAGGCCGCTGCCCGCGAGCAGCCGGCTCAGCCCCTCGTCCACCGAATAGGCGCCCTGCAAGCCTGGCGAGCTGCGACCCTGGGTCTGTTCGGCGGCGAACGACAGGGTCACGCCGGCGGCGGTGGCGAACTGGCTCAGGGCCGTGCCCAGCGGGCCGGCGGCAATGTTGTAGGTAGCCGCTTCGGTCTGGGCGGCGACCTGGCCTGGCAACAGCGCGAACGGTGCGGTGGTCAGGCCGAACAGCGCCAGGTGGAGGGCATGGGCCAGCGGCCTGGCCGCTCGCGGAGAAAGACGGGTCATGCAATTTTCCTTCGGTTGGCATGGCAGAGGTGCGGCAGCGTTCACCGCTTCATTGCTTGGCCGGATGAGAATGAAAATCGGCAACCCGGTGACTGAATTATTTTCAGGCCGGCTCGACCCGCACCCAGTAACGCGTCAGGTACCGCACACGAATCGGTAGCGAGGCCCCGAGGTTTTCCAGGATCAGATCGGTGTCATCGAGGCGGAAGGCGCCGGACAGGCGCAGGTCGGCGACCGTCTCGGCGCAGCGCACATAGCCGGGCCGGTAGCGTTCCAGCTCGGCCAGGAAATCCGCCAGGCGCCATTCGATGACCGTCAACATGCCCTCGGTCCAGGCGCCGCTGCCGGCGACCAGTTCCCGGGGCGAACCGAGGCGCTGGCTGCCGAAGTCGGCCTGCTGGCCGGCCTCCACACGCAATACCGAGGACGGCTGCTGCACAGGCCGCAGCTCGACGGCATGCTGCATCACCCGGACCTCGCTGCGCCCCGCTTCGCTGCGCACGCTGAAGCGCGTACCGAGGGCGCGCACGCTGCCTTCCTCCGTATGAACCACGAAGGGACGGCCCGCCGGGTCGACGGCGGTCTCGATGAATATCTCGCCCCGGCGCAGGTACACCCGGCGCAGGGTGTCGTCGTAGGCGACATCCACCGCGCTGTCGGTATTCAGGTCGAGTCGACTGCCATCCTCCAGGCGCAGGCGACGACGCTGGCCCTTGGCGGTGCGGTGCTGGGCCAGCCAGGCCGAGGTCGGCGCCAGCTCGCCGGCCGTCCAGCCGGTGGCGCCCACCGCCAGCAGAACGCCCAGGGTCTTGAGCACGGCCCGGCGCCGTGCGCGCACCCCGGCGAGGGTCGGCAAGGCCACCTCCTGCGGCAGAGCACCCAGTTGCCGCTGGAGCTTTTCCACCCGCGCCCAGGCCTGGGCATTGGCCGCGCTCTCGCCCAGCCAGTCGCGCCAGGCCTGGCGCTCGGCCTCACTGGGCGGCGCGGCGTTGAGCTGCACGTACCAGGTGGCGGCGGCTTCAAGGGTCTTGCGATCCAGGCTGGCGGCCATTCAATCGTCCACCAGCAACAGGCACTGGGTCATGGCGCGGATCATGTGCTTCTTCACCGTGGTCACCGACACGCCGAGACGCTCACCCGTGGCCACGTAGCTCAGCCCTTCGAGCTGCACGGCGAGGAAGATGCGCCGGGTGCGCTCGCCCAGGCCGTCGAGCATGGCATCGACGGCGGTCAGGGTTTCCAGGATCAGCAGGCGGGTTTCCGGGGCAATGTCCAGCGGCTCGGGGCGCAGCGCCAGCGCGTCCAGGTAGGCCTGCTCGATGGCCTGGCGGCGGAACTTGTCGATCATCAGCGCGCGGGCGATGGCGCTGAGGTAGGTGCGTGGCTCGCGGATGGTCTCGACGTTGCGCGCGGCGAGCACCCGGACGAAGGTGTCCTGGGCCAGGTCGGCCGCATCGCTGGCATTGCCCAGGCGGGCACGCAACCAGCCCTTCAGCCAGCCGTTGTGCTCGCTGTAGAGCGCATGCAGGGAGCGAGAGTCGGAGCAGGACATGGCGATGAAGTTACAAATGATAATTCATCGCATTGTCCGGATGAGACCGGCTGCTGGCAAGCCACTCATGCCACCGGTTTCTGGCAAACCCTCGGGCCGGAGCGCTATACCCGCGCCAGCACCGGCAGGTCGCCGGCCAGGCCGAGGGCGCGACGGACGAACAGGGCCTTGGCGTCCGGCAGCTCGTCGACCCAGTTCAGGCCGCTGTTGCGCAGCCAGCGGATCGGCAGCGGATCGGCCTGGAACAGCCGCTCGAAGCCCT
Source organism: Pseudomonas sp. GD03875 (assembly GCF_029840585.1). Lineage (NCBI taxonomy): Bacteria > Pseudomonadati > Pseudomonadota > Gammaproteobacteria > Pseudomonadales > Pseudomonadaceae > Pseudomonas > Pseudomonas sp. GD03875. The sequence goes on from NZ_JAOCCV010000012.1 coordinate 84,704, forward strand.
CCATCGCCGCCATCATCGCCAGGTTGTGCGGCATGCGCCGACGCTCGTAGCGGCTCAGCACGCGCACATCGTTCGGCTGTTCGCCGCGCTCCAGCGCGTGCAGCAGCACCTCGGCCAGCACCGCGGCGTCAAGGAAGCCGAGGTTGACGCCCTGGCCGGCCAGCGGGTGGATGCTGTGGGCGGCGTCGCCGATCAGCGCCAGGCCGCTTTCCACGTAGCGCTTGGCGTGGCGCTGGCGCAGCGGGATGCACAATCGGGGATCGGTCGCGACAACCGGCCCCAGGCTCCACTCGAAGGCCTTGCCCAGCTCGTGGCGGAAGGCCGCGTCGTCCAGCGCCATCAGGCGCTCGGCCTGCTCCGGCACGGTGGACCAGACGATCGAGCACCAGTGCGCGTCGCCTTGGCGGTCGAGCGGCAGGAACGCCAGCGGGCCGTCGTCGGTGAAGCGCTGCCAGGCGGTGGCCTGGTGCGGCCGCTCGCAGCGCACGCTGGCGACGATGGCGTGGTGCAGGTAATCCCACTCGCGGGTGGCGCAGCCGGCCAGGCGACGCACCGCCGAGTTGGCGCCGTCGGCGGCCACCAGCAGCGGCGCGCGCAGCTCGCGGCCGTCGGCCAGAGTCAGCAGCCAGCCATCGCCGGAACGGCGCAGTTGCTCCAGGCGCGCGCTGCCGAGCAGGCCGATGCGACTGTCGTGCAGGCGATCGAGCAGGGCGTCCTGCACCACCCGGTTCTCGACGATATGGCCAAGCACCTCGGCATGCACGCTGGCGGCGGAGAAGTGCACGCTGCCGGTGCCGGAACCGTCCCACACGCGCATGTCGCGGTAGGGCGAGGCGCGTCGGGCGGCGATGCCGTCCCACACACCCAGGCGTTCGAGGATGCGCTGGCTGGCCGCGGACAGCGCGCTGACCCGCGGCTCGAAGGCGCCTTCGGCCTCGAAGGGACGCACGCTGAGCGGCCCGCCATCGACCACCAGAATCTCCAGGCCGCTGTGCTCCAAGGCCAGGGCCAGTGCGCTGCCGACCATGCCGGCGCCAACGATGATCAGGTCCGCTTGCATGTCGCTTCCTTATGCCGCTTGCCGCGCACGCGGCTTCAGGCGCACGTACAGGGTCTTGTGCGCGGTAGCCACCAGGGTACCTTCGCCGTCGCGAATCTCCACGTGCAGCTCGGGCAGGTACTTGTCTCCGCCGGCGGTCTTGTCGCGGATTTCCGCCAGGAGGGCGTCGTCGATGCGGAAGTCGGCGAACACCGGGCCCTTGCCCGGGCTGACGAAGTCGATGCTGGCGGCCTTGTCCCAGACGATATAGTCGTCGCCCAGCAGGGGCATCAGCAGCAGCATGTAGAAGGGGTCGATCATGCTGTACAGCGAGCCGCCGAACTGGGTGCCGACGAAGTTGCGGTTGTACCAGCGCAAGGCCATCTTCACCCGCGCCTCGCGGCAGTCGGCGGAAATGCGCTGCACGCGGATGCCCGCGCCCAGGTAGGGCGGATACAGGTTCAGGCCAAGCCGCAGCAGGCGCGCGCGGCGCGCCAGTTTACGATCAGTCATCGGTCTTTCTCATAGGGTGCGGGTGCCCAGGCCCATGGCCTGGCGGGCGAACCAGCGCTTGGCCGGTGGTAGCAGATCAAGGCCGAGCAGGCCCAGGGTGCGTCCGGCCACCAGCAGCGACTCGCCACGGCCGAACAGGCGCGTGACGCGGTCGGAGAAGCCCACGGTCAGGGCCTGGTCCTGACGCTGGCGCTCCAGATAGCGCTGCAGCGTGGCGAACTCGCCGGCGCCGCCCTCGCCCTCCAGCAGCGTGTCGGCGAGCGCCTGGGCGTCGCGCAGGGAAAGGTTGAAGCCCTGCCCCGCCACCGGGTGCAGGCTGTGGGCGGCATTGCCGAGCACCACCAGGTGCGGGCGCACCTGCTCGGTGGCCTCGACCAGCGCCAGCGGGTAGACATGGCGGGCGCCGACCTGGCGCAGCGCGCCGAGGCGGTAGCCGAAGACCTGCTGCAGCTCGCTGAGGAACTCGCGCTCGGGCAGGCGCTGCAGGCGCTCGGCGTCCACCGGCGGGCGGGTCCACACCAGCGCGGAGCGGTGGTCCGGCAACGGCAGCAGGGCCAGCGGCCCCTGTTCGGTGAAGCGCTCGAAGGCCTGGCCGCCGTGGGCGTCCGCCGTGCTGACGTTGGCGATCAGCGCGCACTGGTCGTATGGGGTGTGGCGCACGGCGATGCCGAGCTGTTCGCGCAGGCCCGAGCGGCCGCCATCGGCCAGCACGGCGAGATCGCAGTCCAGGCTGGAGTCGTCGTCGAGGAACAGGCGGTAGCCGTCGTCCAGCGCCTCCATCCGGGTCACTTCCGCCGGGCAGCGCCACTCGACCACGCCGGGATCGAGGGCGCGCCACAGGCAGTGGCCCATCCAGGCGTTCTCCAGCACGTAGCCGAGGGCTGGCACGCCTTCGTCCTCGGCGGACAGGCGGGTGGCGCCGAAGCGGCCCTGGTCGGAGACCTGGATGCGGGTGATGGCCTCGGCCCGCTCGGCCAGCGCCGGCCACAGGCCGAGGCGCTCGAAGATCTGCCGGCTGCCGTAGGACAGGGCGCTGGAACGGGCGTCGTAGCTCGGCTGCCAGGCGTCGCCCGGGGCGAACGGCTCGACCAGCACGATGCGCCAGCCGCGCGCCCTGGCCCCGGCCTGCAGCGCCAGGGCCAGGCTGGCGCCGACCAGGCCGCCACCGACGATGACGAGCTGCGCGCGGGCCATCAGGCGGCCTGGTGCGCGGCGGCCATCAGCGCCTCGATCTCGGCGACCGTCTTGGGCACGCCGCCGGTGATCACTTCGCAGCCGGTCCGGGTCACCACCACGTCGTCCTCGATGCGCACGCCGATGCCGCGCCACTTCTTCGCCACCTTGTCGTTGTCGGTGGCGATGTAGATGCCCGGCTCCACGGTCATGCTCATGCCCGGTTCGAGCACGCGCCATTCGCCGCCGACCTTGTAGTCGCCGACGTCGTGTACGTCCATGCCCAGCCAGTGGCCGGCGCGGTGCATGTAGAAGGGCTTGTAGGCTTCGCTCGCGATCAGTTGCTCGACGTCGCCCTCGAGCAGGCCGAGTTCCACCAGGCCGGCGGTGATCACTCGCACCGTGACCTCGTGGGCCTCGTTCCAGTGCTTGCCGGGGGCGATGTACTTGAACGCCTCCTCGTTGGCCTTGAGCACCAGCTCGTAGATGGCCTTCTGCTCGGGCGAGAAGGTGCCGGAAACCGGGAAGGTGCGGGTGATGTCGCTGGCGTAGCAGTCGATCTCGCAACCGGCGTCGATCAGCACCAGGTCGCCGTCGCGCAGCGGCGCGTCGTTCTCGCGGTAGTGCAGGATGCAGGCGTTCTTGCCGGCGGCGACGATGGAGCCGTAGGCCGGCATCTTCGCCCCGCCCTTGCGGAATTCGTAGTCCAGCTCGGCTTCCAGGTGGTATTCGTGGAGGCCGGGGCGGCTCGCCTGCATGGCCCGCACGTGGGCGCGCGAGCTGATCTCGGCGGCGGCCTTCATCACCTTCACCTCGGCCGCGCTCTTGTACAGGCGCATGTCGTGCAGCAGGTGGTTGAGCGCGACGAACTCGTTGGGCGGCGTCGCGCCCAGGCGCGCCTTGGAGCGGATCACATTGACCCACTCCATCAGCCGGTGATCGAACTCCTGATTGGTGCCGATCGCGTAGTAGACCCGCTCGCGGCCCTCGATCAGGCCCGGCAGGATGTCGTCGATATCGCCGATGGGGAAGGCGTCGTCGGCGCCATACTGGGCCACGGCGCCATCCTGGCCGGCACGCAGGCCGTCCCACAGCTCGCGCTCGGGGTCGCGCTCGCGGCAGAACAGCACGTACTCGCCATGCTCGCGGCCGGGGATCAGGGCCATCACCGCTTCCGGCTCGGGGAAGCCGGTGAGGTACTGGAAATCGCTGTCCTGGCGGTAGACATGCTCGACGTCGCGGTTGCGGATGTACACCGGCGCCGCCGGCAGGATGGCGATGCTGTTGGGTTCCATCTGCTCCATCAGCGCCTTGCGCCGACGGGCGTATTCCGACCTGGGGATGCTGACCATGGCTCGACCTTAATGCAGGGAAGGTTTGGGCGCGGGCGCTTCGGCCTTGCCGCACTCGGTGAACAGCAGCAGGGGGGCAACGCGCAGGTATTCCATCACTTCCATATAGTCGCTCTCGCCGTCCTCGGATTCCTCCAACGCGCTCTGGATCTGGGCGATGGCGGAGAGGTCCTGGAGCACTTCCATGGCCTCGGCGCTCAGCGCGGCGTTGCCGAGGATCATGCCGAAGCCGTCGAGGAAGCCCTGGCACCACTGGCCCAGGGCCTTGGCGCGCTCGGCCAGCGGCTCGTCGTCGCCGGGCAGCAGCAGGACCAGGGTGATGTCGTTGCCGGCGAGTTCGCCCTTGACCATCTCCTGCAGGCCGACCAGGGCCTGGCGCACGTTGTCGGCCGGCTCGGCGCCGAGCAGCTCGCTGGCGTCCTGCAACCAGGCGTCGGCCTCGAAGCCGGCGCCGGCGCAGCTGCGGCCCAGCAGCAGGCCGTGCAGTTCGGCGGGGGAAACGGCTTTGCCGGAGTTCGCCAGCAGGGCGGCGAAGGCGGCGTAGGGGGAATTCGAAGTGGGCATGGCAACCAGGCGCTGAACCGCGCGATCTCTAGAATGAAGGTTTCGTATCGTAGGGCCTGCGCGCTGTGGTTTCCACCGCATCGTTGCCGCACGCCGCTTGCCGCCCCCTCCCTGCGATCCTTTATAGTGCCGGGATCACGGCCCAGGTATGGAGACGATGGAAAACCCCGAACTGCAAGCCCTCACGGGCAAGCTGGAGCTGCTGATCCAGCGTGTCGAGCAGCTGAAGACGCAGAATCGCTCCCTGCTCGCCGCGGAGAAGAGCTGGCGCGAAGAGCGCGCTCATCTGGTCGAAAAGAACGAATTGGCCCGGCAGAAGGTCGAAGCGATGATTTCGCGCCTGAAAGCTCTGGAGCAGGACTCATGACCCAGTCGAAAACCGTAACCGTGCATATCCTCGACAAGGAATACTGCATCGCCTGCCCGGCGGACGAACGCGCCAACCTGGAGAGCGCCGCGCGCTATCTCGACGGCAAGATGCGCGAGATCCGCTCCGGCGGCAAAGTCATCGGCGCCGACCGCATCGCGGTCATGGCCGCGCTGAACATCACCCACGACCTGCTGCACAAGCAGCAGCGTCTGGATCAGGAGGCCAGCGCCGCCCGCGAGCAGGTGCGCGACCTGCTCGGCCGCGTCGACTCCGCCCTCGCCGCCGATCCGGATGGCCACGCGCTCTGATCGCAGCGCGCCCGAATGGGGTATACTCGCCCCCGAGCTCCCTGGTGTGTTGGCCAGTCGGTGATGTCCCTGAGCCGATACGCACAACCACGGGGGTTGCCAGCGGGGCCGGTGTGCATGTCCGCCTGACGGAAAGCCTTAACGCCTCCTGCAATCTCCACCTTGAACTTTCGGGTTCAAGGGCTAACCCGACAGCGGCACGACCGGGGAGTCCCGAATTCCATGATCCTGGCTGGTGATCTTTCACGCGCGGCGCTACGCCGCCAGCTCCGCCAGGCTCGCCGCACCCTCCCCCCCCTGCAACAGCGACGCGCCGCTCGCGGCCTCTACCGTCAGCTGGCGCAGCATCCGCTGTTCCGCCGTGCCCGCCACATCGCCCTGTACCTGCCCAACGACGGCGAGATCGACCCGCGCCCGCTGCTGCGCGCGGCGCAGCGTCGCGGCAAGGCCACCTACCTGCCGGTACTCGGCCCCTGGCCACGCACCCGCATGCACTTCCAGCGGGTGAAGCCGGGCGAGGCGCTGGTGCGCAACCGCTTCCGCATCGAGGAGCCGGCCATCCGCCGGGCGCGCCAGCGCAAGGCCTGGGCGCTCGACCTGATCCTGCTGCCGCTGGTGGGCTTCGACGCGTACGGCGGACGACTGGGGATGGGCGGAGGCTTCTACGACCGCAGCCTGGCTTACCTGCAGAGGCGCAAAAAATGGCACAAACCGACGCTTCTGGGCGCAGCTCACGAATGTCAGCGGGTGGACAGGCTGGCCTTGGCCAGTTGGGATGTCAGGCTCGGTGCGGTGGTGACCGATCTGCGGTGGTACGGCTGAGGGGCGGTGAAGGCGCCGCGTTCCCTGCGGCGATGCGGGCTGTGGATCAGGGCTGTTGCTCGGTGGCCGGCGGGTTACCCTGACGGTCCCACAGACCCTGGGTGTAACCTGTGGTTACCATGCCCAGGCCGAACAGGATGACCAGTACCCACAACAGATCCGGTTTGCGTTTCATCGAGTTGCCTCCCCCTGTAGGCGTGTTGCTGCTCGTTACCGGCGGCGGTCGTTGTGTTGTTGGCCGCGACGAGGGCGCCTAGCCTGCACCTCGAAGCGAATCCGATCAAGGCGCGATCCACACATTCTTTTCGGCCGTCCGGCAGTCGACCACGGGCCCGGCGACGGCGCCCGCGAAAGGACCGGCACACAGGAGCAAAGTTCATGCCTTACTGGCTGATGAAATCGGAACCCGACGAGCTGTCCATCCACCACCTGCAGAAGCTCGGGCGCGCCCGCTGGGACGGCGTGCGCAACTACCAGGCGCGCAACTTCATGCGCAGCATGCAGACGGGCGAGCTGTTCTTCTTCTATCACTCCAGCTGCCCCGAGCCGGGCATCGCCGGGATCGCCCGCATCGCCGGGCCGGTCTACCCGGACCCCACCGCGCTGGACCCGGGCAGCCACTACCACGATCCCAAGGCCAGCGCCGAGAAGAATCCCTGGAGCGCGCTGGACGTGGAGTTCGTCGAAGCCTTCCCCCGGGTGCTGCCGCTGGCGCGCCTGCGCGACAACCCCGCCCTGGCCGAACTGGCCCTGGTGCAACGCGGCAGCCGCCTGTCGGTGATGCCGGTGAGCGACGCGCAGTGGCAGGCCATCCTCGCCATGCGTTGAGTGGCCATCGGCGCTGTGCTATCACCATGACATAGCCTGCGGAGCCGACCATGCGCGTACGTCCCATCTGGCCGGCGCGCCTGGCGCTGGTCCTCGTATTCCTGGCGCTGAACATGGCCAGCATCATGCTCTGGCGCCAACTGGAACAGGCCCAGCAGGCACGCGTGAACGAAAGGGTGGACTACGAGGCGCGCACCCTCGCGCGCCGCCTGGAAGCCACCCTGCATACCGAAGTGGAAAGCCTCGGTCGCATCGCCCGCCTGTGGAACAGCCTGGGACGCCTGCCACGGGAGAGCTGGGAACAGGAAGCGGAGCTGGCGCTGGCCGACTTCCCCGCCTACCAGTCCGTCCAGTGGACCGGCGCCGACCTGCGGATACGCTGGCTGCTGCCCCTGCTCGGCAACGAGGCGGCGGTTAATTTCCGCCTGACTCCCGACCATCCCAACTACCCGCTGGCGATGCAGGCCAGGCAGACCGGCGAGCAGCGCTTCTCCAACAGCTTCCCGCTGGTCCAGGGCGGCCTCGGCTTCATCCTCTACACCCCGCTGTACCTGCAGGACGCCTCAGGCAAGCGCGAGTTCGACGGCTTCCTGCAGGGCGTGTTCCGCGTCGAGCCGCTGATGGACGAGCTGCTGGCCCAGCTCGACCGGGGCAGCTTCAGCGTGCGGCTGCTGGAGAACCAGCGCAGCCTGTACAGCTACGAGCACCCCGACACCCAGTTGCAGATGGCCCGCGAGGTGGGCCTGCACCTGCTCAACAACGGCTCCTTCAGCCTGCAGCTGAGCCCCACCACGAGCCTGCTGCAGAGCCTGGACACGCCGCTGCCGGAGGTGGTCCTGGGCGCCGGCCTGGCCATCAGCCTGCTGCTGGTCGCCGCCCTGGCGCTGGCGCTGGAGAACATGCGCCGCGCCAGCGCCATGCAGATGGCCAACCGCCGCCTGCACGAGGAAGCCGCGCGACGCGAAGAGACCGAGCGCCGCCTGCGCGACAGCCGCGAGCGCCTGCAACTGGTGCTCGACCTGACCGACTCCAGCCACGATAGCCTGTTCATCTTCGATACCCGCAGCCGCGAGCTGCTGCACATGAACCGCGCCACCCACGCCGGCCTGGGCTACCCCGCCGAGCAGTTCGCCCAGCTCCTGCGCGACGAGCCCGAGCGCCTGCTGCCGGGCTTCCACGACTGGCTGGAGGAGGTGCGCGCGGCGCGCCAGGACAACCAGTCGCGCATCTTCCAGCGCGAGCTGTACCGCCAGGACGGCAGCCGCCAGCCGGCGGAGATCAACACCCAGCTGGTGCAACAGGGCGAGCGCGAATACCTGATCGCCGTGTCCCGCGACAACAGCGAGCGGCTGGAGCTGGAGGCCCGCCTGCAACGCCTGTCGCACCTGGACGGCCTGACCGGCCTGTACAACCGGCGCTTCTTCGACCAGCAGCTGCAGGGCGAATGGCGCCGCCTGCGCCGGATCGACGCGCCGCTGGCGCTGCTGATGCTGGATATCGACCACTTCAAGGCGTTCAACGACAGCCTCGGCCACCTGGCCGGCGACGATGCCCTGCGCCAGGTCGGCGAAGTGCTGCAGAACAGCCTGCAGCGCGAGGGCGACGTCGCCTGCCGCTACGGCGGCGAGGAATTCGCCATCATCCTCGCCAACACCGGCCTGGAGGGCGGCGAGCATGTGGCCGCACGGGTCCATGCGCTGATCGCCGCGCTGGCCATCGCCCATCCGGCGAGCCCCGAGGGGCGGCTGACCCTGAGCATCGGCCTGGCCGTGGCCGAGCCGATAACCGAGGAACACCCGGGCGCGCTGGTGGCGCGCAGCGACCAGGCGCTGTACCGTGCCAAGCACGACGGGCGCAACCGTATCTGCGTCTGGAACGCCACTTTCGCCACCCACGGCAGGCCATCCGCTTGACCTGAGTCACGCTGCCGCAACCACGACCGGCAGAGAATGGAAGCCTGCTAACCATCCCCTCGACGGGGCTCGCAGAAGGGAAGCCGAGATGAACAAAACGCAACGTCCCCTGCCCTACCTGATCGCCGCCGGCCTGGCCCTGCTGGTCGCCGCGGCCTGGTGGCAACTTCGCCCGCAAGGGCTGGGCGAGGGCTTCGCCAGCGGCAACGGGCGGATCGAGGCCACTGAGGTGGATGTCGCCACCAAGCTGGCCGGGCGCATCGCCGCCATCGAGGTCGACGAAGGCGACTTCGTCCAGCCCGGGCAGGTCCTCGCGCAGATGGACACCCAGGTGCTGGAGGCCCAGCTGGCCCAGGCCAGGGCGCAACTGAAGCAGGCCGAGAACGGCCGCATCACCGCCACCAGCCAGATCAGCCTGCGCGAGAGCGAGAAGCTCACCGCCGAGGCCGTGGTGCGCCAGCGCCAGGCCGAGCTGGACGCGGCGCGCAAGCGCCACGCCCGCAGCGCCACCCTGGTCAAGCGCAACGCCATGGCCCAGCAGCAGCTGGACGATGACCTGGCCCGCCTGCAGAGCGCCGAGGCGGCGCTGGCCGCGGCCCGCGCCCAGGTCAGCTCCGCCGCCGCCGGCATCGCCGCCGCCCAGTCCCAGGCGATCGAGGCGGAATCCGCCGTTGACGCCGCCCGCGCCAGCGTCGACCGCCTGCAGGCGGACCTCGACGACAGCCGGCTCAAGGCGCCGCGCGCCGGCCGCGTGCAGTACCGCGTCGCCCAGCCCGGCGAAGTGCTCGGCGCCGGCGGCAAGGTGCTCAACCTGGTCGACCTCACCGACGTCTACATGACCTTCTTCCTGCCCGAGCGCCAGGCCGGCCTGGTGGCGCTCGACAGCGAGGTGCGCCTGGTGATCGACGCCGCGCCGCAATACGTGATCCCGGCCAAGGTCAGCTACGTCGCCAGCGTCGCCCAGTTCACGCCGAAGACGGTGGAGACGGCCAGCGAGCGCGAGAAACTGATGTTCCGGGTCAAGGCGCGCATCGACCCCGGGCTGCTGCAGAAGCACCTGCAGCAGGTGAAGACCGGAGTGCCGGGCATGGCCTACCTGCGTCTCGACCCTGAGGCCGAATGGCCCGAGCACCTGACGATCAAGGTCCCGCAATGAACGAGGTGGTCGCCCGGCTCGCCGGCGTCGGCCTCGACTACGGCCAGACCAAGGCGCTCGAACGTATCGACCTGGAGCTGCCGGCGCGGCGCATGGTCGGGCTGATCGGCCCGGACGGGGTCGGCAAGTCCAGCCTGCTGGCGCTGGTCGCCGGCGCCCGGCAGATCCAGCACGGCACGGTCGAGGTACTCGGCGGCAACATGGCCAGCCGTCGCCACCGCCGCGAGGTCTGCCCGCACATCGCCTACATGCCCCAGGGCCTGGGCAGGAACCTCTATCCGACCCTGTCGGTGTTCGAGAACCTCGACTTCTTCGGCCGCCTGTTCGGCCAGGGCGCCGCCGAGCGCGAGCGGCGCATCGACGACCTGCTGCGCAGCACCGGCATGGCGGCGTTCCGCGAGCGGCCGGCGGGCAAGCTGTCCGGCGGCATGAAGCAGAAGCTCGGCCTGTGCTGCGCGCTGATCCACGACCCCGACCTGCTGATCCTCGACGAGCCCACCACCGGCGTCGACCCGCTGTCGCGCAACCAGTTCTGGGACCTGATCGGCCGCATCCGCAGCCAGCGCCCGCAGATGAGCGTGCTGGTGGCCACCGCCTACATGGAGGAAGCGGAGCGCTTCGACCACCTGGTGGCGATGGACGCCGGCCGCGTGCTGGCCACCGGCAGCCCGGCCGAGCTGCGCCAGCGCACCGGCTGCGACAGCCTGGAGCAGGCCTTCATCGCCCTGCTGCCGGAGGAGCGCCGGCGCGGCCACCGCGAGGTGGTGATCCCGCCGCTGCACGACAGCAGCGAGATCGCCATCGAGGCCCGCGACCTGACCATGCGCTTCGGCGACTTCGTGGCGGTGGACCGGGTATCGTTCCGCATCCGCCGCGGCGAGATCTTCGGCTTCCTCGGCTCCAACGGCTGCGGCAAGAGCACCACCATGAAGATGCTCACCGGCCTGCTGCCGGCCAGCGAGGGCGAGGCCCTGCTGTTCGGCCAGGCGGTGGACCCGAAGGACATGGCCACGCGCAAGCGGGTCGGCTACATGTCCCAGGCGTTTTCCCTGTACGGCGAGCTGACGGTGCGACAGAACCTGGTGCTGCACGCCCAGCTGTTCCACGTGCCGGCCGCCGCCATCGAGCCGCGGGTGGCGCAGATGGCCGCGCGCTTCGACCTCGGCGCAGTCATGGACATGCTCCCCGAGCGCCTACCGCTGGGCATCCGCCAGCGCCTGTCGCTGGCCGTGGCGGTGATCCACCAGCCGGAAATCCTGATCCTCGACGAACCCACCTCGGGGGTCGACCCGGTGGCGCGCGACGGTTTCTGGCAACTGATGCTCGACCTGTCGCGCAACGACGGGGTGACCATCTTCATCTCCACCCACTTCATGAACGAGGCGCAGCGCTGCGACCGCATCTCGCTGATGCACGCCGGCAAGGTGCTGGACAGCGACACGCCCCAGGGGCTGATGGACAAGCGCGGGCTGGACAGCCTGGAAGCCACCTTCATCGCCTACCTGCAGGAAGCGGTCGGCGAGCAGCCGGTCAGCGAGGCGCCGCCGCTGGAACAGGCGCCGCCGCCGCAACGCCAGCGCTTCAGCCCGCGCCGGCTGCTCAGCTATGCCCGGCGCGAGTCGCTGGAGCTGCGCCGCGACCCGATCCGCGGTGGCATGGCCCTGCTCGGCACGGTGCTGCTGCTGTTCATCATCGGCTACGGCATCAGCCTGGACGTGGAGGACCTGACCTTCGCCGTGCTCGACCGCGACCGCACCACCACCAGCCAGGAGTACCACCTGAACCTGTCCGGCTCGCGCTACTTCCTGGAGAAGCCGCCGCTCACCGACTACACCGACCTGGAGCGACGCCTGCGCAACGGCGACATCAGCCTGGCGGTGGAGATACCGCCGCACTTCGGCCGCGACCTCAAGCGCGGCGCCAGCCCGCAGATCGGCATGTGGATCGACGGCGCCATGCCGACCCGCGCCGAGACCATCAAGGGCTACGTCACCGGCCTGCACCAGCACTACCTGGCCGAACTGGCGCGGCGCTCGCCACAGCCCCAGGCGGCCGGCGCCGCCGAACTGGAAGTGCGCTACCGCTACAACCCGGACGTGGAGAGCCTCAAGGCCATGGTGCCAGCGGTGATCCCGCTGCTGCTGATGCTGATTCCCGCGATGCTCACCGCCCTCGGCGTGGTGCGCGAGAAGGAGCTGGGCTCGATCACCAACCTCTACGTCACCCCGGTGACGCGGCTGGAATTCCTCCTCGGCAAGCAGCTGCCCTACATCGCCCTGGGCCTGTTCAACTGCGCTTTGCTGGTATTGCTGGCGATCACCGTGTTCGACGTGCCGCTCAAGGGCAGCTGGCTGACCCTCGGCCTCGGCGCCCTGCTCTACGTCGCCTGCGCCACGGGCCTGGGCCTGCTCATGTCGACCTTCACCAAGAGCCAGATCGCCGCCGTGTTCGGCACCGCCATCGCCACCCTGCTGCCGGCCGTGCAGTTCTCCGGGCTGATCTACCCGGTGGCCTCGCTGGAAGGCTTCGGCGCGCTGATCGGCCAGGTCTACCCGACCTCGCAGTTCCTGGTGATCAGCCGCGGCATCTTCTCCAAGGCCCTCGAACTGCAGGACCTGGCCGGCTACTTCCTCGCCCTGGCGCTGACCGTGCCGCTGCTGACCCTGCTCAGCGCCAGCCTGCTGCGCAAACAGGAGGTGTGATGGAACGCCTGGCCAACATCCTCCACCTCGGCGTCAAGGAACTGCGCAGCCTGCAGCACGACCTGGCGCTGGTGGTGCTGATCCTCTGGGCCTTCAGCCTGGGCGTGTATTCCTCCGCCACCAGCATGCCGGAGAGCCTGCACAACGCCGCCATCGCGGTGGTCGACGAGGACCAGTCGCAGCTCTCCGAGCGCCTGGTCCAGGCCTTCCAGGCGCCCTACTTCCGGCCGCCGGAACGCATCGACCTGAGCCAGATGGACCGCGGCATGGACTCCGGCCGCTACACCTTCACCCTCAACATCCCGCCGGACTTCCAGCGCGACGTGCTGGCCGGGCGCAGCCCGGCGATCCAGCTCAACGTCGACGCCACCCAGGTGAGCATGGCCTTCACCGGCGCCGGCTACATCCAGAGCATCGGCGCCAGCGAGGTGGCCGAGTTCGTCCGCCGCTACCGGGGCGAGCTGCAGCAGCCGGCGGAGCTGGCGGTGCGGGTCGCCTTCAACCCCAATCTGACGCGCGCCTGGTTCGGCTCGGTGATGGAGGTGATCAACCAGATCACCATGCTGTCGATCATCCTCACCGGCGCGGCGCTGATCCGCGAGCGCGAGCACGGCACGGTGGAGCACCTGCTGGTGATGCCGGTGACACCGCTGGAGATCATGCTGGCCAAGGTCTGGTCGATGGGCCTGGTGGTGCTGGTGGCGGCGGCGCTGTCGCTGCTGCTGGTGGTGCAGGGCTGGCTGCAGGTGCCGATCGAGGGCTCGCTGGCGCTGTTCCTGGCGGGCGCGGCGCTGCACCTGTTCGCCACCACCTCGATGGGCATCTTCTTCGGCACCGTGGCGCGCTCGATGCCGCAGCTGGGCCTGCTGATCATCCTGGTGCTGCTGCCGCTGCAGATCCTCTCCGGCGGCACCACGCCGCGCGAGAGCATGCCGGAGCTGGTGCAGCAGATCATGCTGGCGGCGCCGACCACCCACTTCGTCGCCCTGGCCCAGGCCATCCTCTACCGCGGCGCGGGGCTGTCCATCGTCTGGCCGCAGCTGCTGGCCATCGCCGGCATCGGCGCGCTGTTCTTCACCGCGGCCCTGCTGCGCTTCCGCAAGACCCTGGCGCAGATGGCGTAGGGCGGGTGAAACCCGCCAGCGCGTCCCTGGCAGATGCGGGGCGCTGCTCGGCGACCGGGCGCGGGTTGCACCCGCCCTACTGGAGGATGAGGTTGTTGAACAGCAGGTCTTCGACGATCGGCTTGCCTTCTTCCTGGGTCAGCACTTCCTGCACCTGCTTGAGGGCGTCCTGGCGCAGCTTCTCCTTGGCCGCCTCGTCGGCCATGCTGGCCTCGGTCTGCTGGGAGAACAGCATCACCAGCTGGTTGCGGATCAGCGGCTCGTGGTGCTCGACCCGCTCCTCGGCCTCGCTGCCGGTCACCCGCAAGGCGATGTCGGCCTTGTAGAACTTGAGCTTGGGCCCGGCGCCGAAATTGCCCACCAGGGCCGGCACCAGGTTGTAGTAGGCGACCTTGGGCGCGGCGTTCTCCTCGCCGCCGCCGCTGTTGGCCAGGGCGGCGCAGGGCAGGATCAGGGCCAGCAGCAACGCGATGCAGTTTTTCACGGACGACTCCTCGAAGGCGGATGCCGCCTAGCATAGCCATAGCGGCCCCCGCGCCCAAGCCCGGTGCTTATGGGGCGCCATCAGATGCGGCCATGCTCGTTGACCCTCGCGACCCGCCGCCTACACTGCCGGACAGTCACGAACCCGAGGAAAGTGCGATGAAAGCCCTGCTCTGCAAAGCCTTCGGCCCGGCCTCCAGCCTGGTCCTGGAAGACCTGCCCAGCCCCGAACCCAAGAAGAACGAGGTGCTGATCGAAGTGCACGCCGCCGGGGTCAACTTCCCCGATACCCTGATCATCGAGGGCAAGTACCAGTTCAAGCCGCCGTTCCCGTTCGCCCCGGGTGGCGAGGCCGCCGGCGTGGTCAAGGTGGTCGGCGAGAAGATCACCCACCTCAAGCCGGGCGACCGGGTCATGGCGCTGACCGGCTGGGGCGGCTTCGCCGAGGAAGTGGCGGTACCCGCCTACAACGTGCTGCCCGTGCCGAAGAGCATGGAGCTGACCAGCGCCGCCGCCTTCGGCATGACCTACGGCACCTCGATGCACGCGCTGAAGCAGCGCGCCAACCTGCAGCCGGGCGAGACCCTGCTGGTGCTCGGTGCCTCCGGTGGCGTCGGCCTGGCGGCGGTGGAGATCGGCAAGGCCATGGGCGCCAAGGTGATCGCCGCGGCGAGCACCGCCGAGAAGCTGGAAGTGGCGCGCAACGCCGGCGCCGACCACCTGATCAACTATAGCGAGCAGAGCCTCAAGGAAGAAGTGAAGAAACTCACCGGCGGCCAGGGCGTGGACGTGATCTACGACCCGGTCGGGGGTGATCTTTTCGAGGAGGCGTTCCGCTCCATCGCCTGGAACGGTCGCTTCCTGGTGGTCGGCTTCGCCGCCGGCGGCGGCATCCCGGCCCTGCCGGCCAACCTGCCGCTGCTCAAGGGCGCCGCGCTGATCGGCGTGTTCTGGGGCTCCTTCGCCCAGCGCCAGCCGCAGGACAACGCAGCCAACTTCGAGCAGCTGTTCGCCTGGCACGCCGAGGGCAAGCTCAAGCCGCTGGTGTCCCAGACCTTCCCGCTGGCGCGCGGCGGCGAAGCCATCGACGCCCTGGGCCAGCGCAAGGCCGTGGGCAAGGTGGTCGTGCTCGTCCGCTGAAGCACCGCGCCGCCCCGTGGCGGCGCCTCCGCGATTCACTGCTAGACTCCTCCACCAGCGCGGGCACGGATGCCTGCCCCGGAGCCGGATGGCGCCGGCCCGACGCCACCTCGCAAAGGCCCCAAGGCCTTTCCCGTCGATCCGCATACAGGGATGAATCTATGCAGCATGCCGCTCTCGGCGCCCTCCTCGGCGCCTCCTTGCTTATCGCCAGCCAGGCCCAGGCCGAAACCGCGACCAACGCCCCGCCCTTCGTTCGCAAGAACGCCAGCAGCGCCGCGGCCCTGCCCGACCTGATGGCGCTGCAGACCGCCCTGCAGAAGATGCGCGCCCTGGGCTGCGCCGACCCGCGCAGCTGGTACTACCAGGGCGCCACCCACGCCATCCCGCCGACCATTCCCAATGGCGACAACCCGCTCTGCCCGTCCTACACCAATATCGGCCAGCTCAAGTGGGGGTGGAACACCTGCACCCACCAGGACGGCTCGGAGATCCACTTCCTGCTCTGGCACCGCCTGTACATCCAGCATTTCGAGGCCATGGTGCGCCAGCTCTCCGGCAAGCGCGACTTCGCCCTGCCCTACTGGGACTACACCAACAGCGCCTATCGGGTGATGCCCGAGCCCATCCGCCAGCCAAACTCCAGTCTGTTCAGCGCCGAACGCCTGCCCAGCCTGAACGCCGGCCAGCCGATCCAGAACACGCCCATCGCCAACATGGACAAGCTGCTGGACGTGACCAGCCTGTTCCAGAGCAGGGTCTTCAGCGTGTTCAGCAACCAGATCGACCGCGCCCCGCACGGCGCGATGCACAACTACATCGGCGGCGTCTCCAACGACCTGACCATGTGGAACTCGATCTACCGCGACAAGGCCCACGCCGGCCTGATGGGCGAGGTGCCCTCGGCCGGATTCGACCCGGTGTTCTGGCTGCACCACGCCAACATCGACTACCTCTGGCAGAAGTGGGAACGCTCGCCGAACGGGCGACGCCCCTCGCTGGCCGAGCTGCAGGCCGTGCCCTGACCCTACCAGTTCTTCGACGCCAACGGCCAGCGCGTCGAATACAGCGTCGCGCAGGCCTACCAGGCCGCCTTCAGCCCCAACTACGTCTACGATCAGCTCGGCAGCCCGGTGGCCGCGCTCGGCAGCAGCGCCAGCGAAGAGCTGCTGCAGGCCAATGAACGCCAGCAGCCGCAACGCCTCTGGCAGGCCGCCCCGCGCCAGGCCCTGCAAGGCCTGAGCCTCGACCTGGCGCCCCCGCCCCAGACCAGCAAGTCCGCACCCAAGGTGCTAACGAGCGACGCCTCGGCACTGGTCCTGCAGATGGTTGTGTCCTTTACCGAGGAGCCCGACGGCGCCTACGAGGTGCTGATCACCGACAGCCAGGGCGGCGAACGGCTGGCCGGCTATCTGACCTTCTTCGGCGCCGCGCACCACGCCAGCAGCCATGGCGGCGCGGAGCTTTCACACGCCGATCACAGCGCCGCACCGGCACGGCTGAAGTCGTCGTTCCTGTTCGACGTGACCGACGAGCTGCCGGCCGACGGGCAGTACGGCCTGCGGGTGAAGAGCCAGGGCGATCGCAGCGACGAGATCCGCATCGACGACGTCAGCCTGCTGCGCTACTGAGGCAACCTGCCGGGCCGCCCTGGGGCGGCCCGGTCAGGAGCGGGGCGCGTAGGCGAACACGTCGGCGCGCATCTGGTGGGCGTCCATGCCGGCGTCCACCAGGGCGTCCAGGGTGCCGTAGACCATTCCCGGCGAGCCGCTGGCGTAGACGTGCAGGGACTTGAGGTCGGCGAAGTCCTGGCACACCGCCTCGTGCAGCATGCCGCAGCGGATATCGCCGGTGCAGGCGTCGCTGACCACCCGGTGCAGGTACAGGCCGGGCTGGTTTTCCCAGGCGCGCCAGTGGTCCAGGTGGTAGAAGTCTTCCGGCTGGCGCACGCCCCAGTAGAGGTGCAGCGGATGGGTGAAGCCGGTGGCCCGGCAGTGCTCGATCAGGCTGTGCATCTGCGCCATGCCGGTGCCGGCGGCGAGCAGCACCAGCGGCCCCTCCGGCAGCTCGGCCAGGTGGGTGTCGCCGAACGGCATCTGCACCCGCGCCAGGCGCGTGCGGCGCAGTTGCTCCACCAGTTGGCGCGGGGCGTCCTCGCGCGTCAGGATGTGCAGCTCCAGGTCGCGCCCCTCGTGCGGCGCCGAAGCCAGGGAGAAGGCCGCCCACTCGCCGTCGTCGCGCTGCAGCAGCAGGTACTGCCCGGCGTGGTAGCGCGGCGGCTTGCCGGCCGGCGCGCGCAGGCGCACGCGGCAGACGTCGCCGCCCAGATCGGCCAGGTCGAGCACCTGGCAGCCGAAGGTGCGCACCGGCAGCTCGCCGGGGGCGAGCACGCCGTCCCAGTGCAGCACGCAGTCCTCCAGCGGCTCGGCCAGGCAGGTGAACAGCTCGCCGTGGTCCAGTTCGGCGCCGTCCTGGCGCACCCGGCCTTCCACCAGCAATGCCGCGCAGATGTGGCAGTTGCCGTTGCGGCAGCTCTGCGGGCACTCGTAGCCCAGGCGCCGCGCGGCGTCGAGGATGCGCTCGCCGCCGTGTACGTCGAGCACGGCACCGGAGGGCTGCAGGGTGACCTTCATGCCACGGCCCCCGTGGGGGCGGCTGGGCGGCACTCCGTCTTGGCCGCGATGCCTCTGCGCTGTTCCGTTCGCGGCCAAGGCCGCTCCCACAGGCGCTTCATCAGTCGATCCCCAGTTGCGCCCACAGCTCGTCGACTCGTGCGACCACGGCCGGGTCCTTCTCGATCACCCTGCCCCACTCGCGGCTGGTCTCGCCCGGCCACTTGTGGGTGGCGTCGAGGCCCATCTTCGAGCCCAGGCCGGACACCGGCGAGGCGAAGTCGAGGTAGTCGATCGGCGTGTTGTCGATCATCACCGTGTCGCGCTTGGGGTCCATGCGCGTGGTGATGGCCCAGATCACGTCGTTCCAGTCGCGCGCGTTCACATCGTCGTCGGTGACGATGACGAACTTGGTGTACATGAACTGGCGCAGGAAGCTCCACACGCCGAGCATCACGCGCTTGGCGTGGCCCGGGTACTGCTTCTTCATGGTCACCACCGCCATGCGGTAGGAGCAGCCTTCCGGCGGCAGATAGAAGTCGGTGATCTCCGGGAACTGCTTCTGCAGGATCGGCACGAACACCTCGTTCAGCGCCACGCCGAGGATCGCCGGTTCATCCGGCGGCCGGCCGGTGTAGGTGCTGTGGTAGATCGGCTCGCGGCGGCGGGTGATGCGCTCGACGGTGAACACCGGGAAGGTGTCGACCTCGTTGTAGTAGCCGGTATGGTCGCCGTAGGGGCCTTCCGGCGCGGTCTCGCCCGGATGGATCACGCCTTCGAGGACGATCTCGGCGCTGGCCGGCACCTGCAGGTCGGAGCCGATGGCCTTGACCAGTTCGGTGCGGTGGCCGCGCAAGAGGCCGGCGAAGGCGTATTCGGAGAGGGTGTCCGGCACCGGCGTCACTGCGCCGAGGATGGTGGCCGGGTCGGCGCCCAGGGCCACGCACACCGGGTAGGGCTTGTCCGGGTGCTTCTGGCACCACTCGCGGTAGTCCAGCGCGCCGCCGCGGTGGCTGAGCCAGCGCATGATCACCTTGTTGCGGCCGATCACCTGCTGGCGGTAGATGCCGAGGTTCTGCCGCTCCTTGTTAGGGCCTTTGGTGATGGTCAGGCCCCAGGTGATCAGCGGCGCCACGTCGCCCGGCCAGCAATGCTGGATCGGCAGCTTGCCGAGGTCGACGGCCTCGCCCTCCTCGATCACCTCGTGGCACGGCGCATCCTTGAGCACCTTGGGCGCCATGCTGATGACCTTCTTGTAGATCGGCAGCTTGCTCCAGGCGTCCTTGAGACCCTTGGGCGGCTCGGGCTCCTTGAGGAAGGCCAGCAGCTTGCCGATCTCGCGCAGCTCGCCGACGTCCTCTGCACCCATGCCCAGCGCCACGCGCTTGGGCGTGCCGAACAGGTTGCCGAGCACCGGCACGTCGAAGCCCGTGGGCTTCTCGAACAGCAGCGCAGGACCGCCCTTGCGCAGGGTGCGGTCGCAGATTTCGGTCATTTCCAGCACCGGCGATACCGGTGCCTGGATGCGCTTGAGTTCGCCGCGCTTTTCCAGCTCGCGGATGAAGTCGCGCAGGTCGCGATACTGCATGCTTGGGCCTCACAGGTCGGGGCGCAAAGTTTAGCGCCGAACTGGGTTATTCAGAAGGCTGCGCACATGCAAAGGCCGGGTTTCCCCGGCCTCGCGTGCAACGATTCGTGCCTACTTGCGCTTCATCGACAAGAAGAATTCCTCGTTGGTCTTGGTGTCCTTCAGCTTGTCGGTGAGGAACTCGATGGCGGCGATCTCGTCCATCGGGTGCAGCAGCTTGCGCAGGATCCACATGCGCTGCAGCTCTTCCTCCCCGGTCAGCAACTCCTCGCGGCGGGTGCCGGACTTGTTGATGTTGATGGCCGGGAACACGCGCTTCTCGGCGATGCGGCGGTCCAGCGGCAGCTCCATGTTGCCGGTGCCCTTGAATTCCTCGTAGATCACCTCGTCCATCTTCGAGCCGGTCTCGACCAGCGCGGTGGCGATGATGGTCAGCGAGCCGCCTTCCTCGATGTTACGGGCGGCGCCGAAGAAGCGCTTGGGCTTCTCCAGGGCGTGGGCGTCGACACCACCGGTGAGGACCTTGCCGGAGCTCGGGATCACGGTGTTGTAGGCACGCGCCAGGCGGGTGATGGAGTCGAGCAGGATGACCACGTCCTTCTTGTGCTCGACCAGGCGCTTGGCCTTCTCGATCACCATCTCGGCGACCTGCACGTGACGGGTCGGCGGCTCGTCGAAGGTCGAGGCGACCACTTCGCCGCGCACGGTGCGCTGCATCTCGGTCACTTCTTCCGGGCGCTCGTCGATCAGCAGGACGATCAGGTAGCACTCGGGGTTGTTGCGGGTGATGTTGGCCGCGATGTTCTGCAGCATGATGGTCTTGCCCGCCTTCGGCGGGGCGACGATCAGGCCGCGCTGGCCCTTGCCGATCGGTGCGCAGAGGTCGATCACGCGGCCGGTGAGGTCTTCCTTGGAGCCGTTCCCGGCCTCCATGGTCAGACGCTTGGTCGGGAATAGGGGCGTCAGGTTCTCGAACAGGATCTTGTTCTTGGCGTTTTCCGGACGGTCGAAGTTGATGGTGTCGACCTTGAGCAGGGCGAAGTAGCGCTCGCCCTCTTTCGGCGGGCGGATCTTGCCGATGATGGTGTCGCCGGTACGCAGGTTGAAGCGGCGGATCTGGCTGGGCGAGACGTAGATGTCGTCCGGGCCGGCCAGGTAGGAGGAGTCCGCGGAGCGCAGGAAGCCGAAGCCGTCCTGGAGAATCTCCAGCACGCCGTCGCCGGAGATCTCTTCGCCGCTTTTCGCGTGCTTCTTGAGCAGGGCGAAGATGATGTCCTGCTTGCGCGAACGGGCCATGTTTTCCAGACCAGCCTGGTCGGCCATGTCCAGCAGTTCGGCAATCGGCTTTTGCTTGAGTTCGGTCAGATTCATAGGAATGACGTAGATAGATGAGAGAAGGAAGGAAAGCCTGTGGCTTTGCTGGCCGCGCCGCGAGAGGGCGACTGGATCGCTCGATATTATCGGGAGGAGTGCATCGGCGACGGCTTGGAGGGCGGCGGGGAACCCGGCGCAGGCCCGAATGTAACACCGCGTTTATCGTGGCGTCCAGCCTGCGTCCAAAGAAAAAGCCCCGCAATGTGCGGGGCTTCTGCTACAGCGGCGAACGCCTCAGATGTTGGCGTCGAGGAAGGCGGCCAGCTGCGACTTGGACAGGGCGCCGACCTTGGTGGCCTCGACGTTGCCGTTCTTGAACAGCATCAGGGTCGGGATGCCGCGCACGCCGTACTTCGGCGGGGTTTCCTGGTTCTCGTCGATGTTCAGCTTGCAGATCTTCAGCTTGCCGGCGTAGGTCTGGGCGATCTCGTCCAGGACCGGGGCGATCATCTTGCACGGGCCGCACCATTCGGCCCAGTAGTCGACCAGGACCGGACCTTCGGCCTTGATCACATCGTCTTCGAAGCTGGTGTCGCTGACGTTGGTGATGAATTCGCTCATGTACAGTCTCCGTGGTCGGAAGCGGAAAAAATTGGCGGTCATGATAGCCCGCCTTGCCCCGAGTCGAAAGCCGCAGGCCATTGAGCCTGGCTATCGATCCCGGGGTAAAAGCTGATGAAAGAATACGGCATCGAGGCCTCGGGCGGTTAACATGCGAACCATTGGAGCGCCTGCCTGGTCGTGGCAGGATGCCAGCGTTTCCTCAAGGAATCCCTCATGCCCAACACCTCCAAGCAGTATCCCCTGATTGCAGCCATCGACCTGGGCTCCAACAGTTTCCACATGGTGCTGGCCAAGGCCGATCATGGCGAGATCCGCATCCTCGAGCGGCTCGGCGAGAAGGTGCAGCTGGCCGCCGGCCTCAACGAGGAGCGCCAGCTCAGCGAGGAAGCCATGCAGCGCGGCCTCGATTGCCTGCGCCGCTTCGGCCAGCTGATCCAGCACCTGCCCCAAGGCGCCGTGCGCATCGTCGGCACCAACGCTCTGCGCGAGGCACGCAACCGCGCCGAGTTCATCCGACGCGCCGACGAGCTGCTCGGCCATCAGGTGGAAGTGATTTCCGGGCGCGAGGAAGCGCGCCTGATCTACCTCGGCGTGTCGCACACCATCGCCGACACTCCCGGCAAGCGCCTGGTGGTGGACATCGGCGGCGGCAGCACCGAATTCATCGTCGGCCAGCGCTTCGAACCGCTGCTGCGCGAGAGCCTGCAGATGGGCTGCGTCAGCTACACCCAGCGCTACTTCAAGGACGGCAAGATCACCCCGGCGCGCTATGCACAGGCCTACACCGCCGCGCGCCTGGAACTGATGAGCATCGAGCAGGGCCTGCATCGCCTGGGCTGGCAGGAAGCGGTGGGCGCGTCCGGCACCATCCGCGCCATCGGCCTGGCGATCAAGGCCGGCGAGCTGGGCAACGGCGAGATCAATCCCGAGGGCCTGGCCTGGCTCAAGCGCAAGGTGTTCAAGCTGGGCGAGGCCGACAAGCTGGAGATCGACGGCATCAAGCCCGATCGCCGGCAGATCTTCCCGGCCGGCCTGGCCATCGCCGAGGCCGTGTTCGATGCCCTCGAACTGCAGCGCATCGATCATTCGGAAGGCGCGCTGCGCGAAGGCGTGCTCTACGATCTGCTCGGCCGCCACCACCACGAGGACGTGCGCGAACGCACCCTGGGCGCGCTGATGGAGCGCTACCACGTCGACCTGCAGCAGGCGGCGCGGGTCGAGGCCAAGGCCCTGCAGGCGCTGGGCAAGGTCGCCGACACCTGGCAGCTGGACGAGGACTGGCACAGCGACCTGCTGCAATGGGGCGCGCGGGTGCACGAGATCGGCCTGGACATCGCCCACTACCAGTACCACAAGCACGGCGCCTACCTGATCGAGCACTCCGACCTGGCCGGCTTCTCCCGGCGCGACCAGCTGATGCTGGCGCTGCTGGTGCGCGGCCACCGCCGCAACATCCCTAAGGACCGCTTCGCCGAGTTCGGCGAAGACGGCGTGCAGCTGCTGCGCCTGTGCGTGCTGCTGCGCTTCGCCATCCTCTTCCATCACATCCGCGGCACCCAGGACATGCCGAAGGTACAGCTCAAGGCCGGCCCGCAGAGCCTCGACCTGACCTTCCCCGGCGGCTGGCTGGAAGCCAACCCGCTGACCCAGGCCGACTTCGAGCAGGAAGCCGAGTGGCTGACCCGCATCGGCTTCGCGCTGACGGTGCGCTGAAAGACCACGACCCACGACCGTAGGAGCGAGCTCTGCTCGCGAACCAAGACCCGTAAAGAGCTTCGCGAGCAGAGCTCGCTCCTACACAGGCCACGCGGCACTGATACACAGCAACGAAAAAGGGAGGCCGAAGCCTCCCTTTTTCATTGCGGCGACGCGCCTCAGAACAGGACGCGGCTGCGAATGGTGCCGGTGACGTGCTGCAGCTTCTCCAGCGCCAGGTCGGAGTACTCGGCGTCGACGTCGATCACCACGTAGCCGACCTTGTCGTTGGTCTGCAGGAACTGGCCGGAGATGTTGATGCCGTTTTCGGCGAACACCGTGTTGATCTCGCTCATCACACCCGGCACGTTCTGGTGGATGTGCAGCAGGCGGTGCTTGCCCGGGTGCGCCGGCAGGGCGACTTCCGGGAAGTTGACGGATGAGACGGAAGTGCCGTTGTCGCTGTACTTGACCAGCTTCTCGGCCACTTCCAGGCCGATGTTGGCCTGGGCCTCGGCGGTGGAGCCGCCGATGTGCGGGGTCAGGATCACGCGGTCCAGGCCACGCAGCGGGCTCTCGAACTCTTCGTCGTTGGACTTCGGCTCGACCGGGAACACGTCGATGGCGGCGCCGATCAGGTGCTCGTCCTTGATCGCCTGGGCCAGGTGGTCCAGTTCGACCACGGTGCCGCGCGCGGCGTTGATCAGGATGCCGCCCTTCTTCATGGCGCGGATTTCCTTCTCGCCGATCATCCACTGGGTGGACGGCAGCTCGGGCACGTGCAGCGACACGATGTCGCACAGGCCCAGCAGGTCGTACAGGTTGCCGATCTGGGTGGCGTTGCCCAGCGGCAGCTTGGTCACGGTGTCGTAGAAGAACACCTGCATGCCCAGGGCCTCGGCCAGCACCGAGAGCTGGGTGCCGATGGAGCCGTAGCCGATGATGCCGAGCTTCTTGCCGCGGATCTCGAAGGAGTTGGCCGCCGACTTGATCCAGCCACCACGGTGGCAGGAGGCGTTCTTCTCCGGGATGCCGCGCAGCAGCAGGATGGCCTGGGCCAGCACCAGCTCGGCCACCGAACGGGTATTGGAATAGGGTGCGTTGAACACGGCGATGCCGCGCTCGCGGGCCGCGTCCAGGTTGACCTGGTTGGTGCCGATGCAGAAGCAGCCGACGGCGACCAGCTTCTTGGCGCAGTCGAAGACTTCCTCGGTCAGCTGGGTGCGCGAGCGGATGCCGATGAAGTGAGCGTCGGCGATCTTGGCCTTCAGCTCGTCGCCGGACAGGGCGCCCTTGAGGTACTCGATGTTGGTGTAGCCAGCGGCCTTCAAGGTGTCGACGGCGTTCTGGTGCACGCCTTCCAGCAGAAGGAACTTGATCTTGCCCTTGTCGAGAGAGGTCTTGCTCATCGGAGTACCTGTTGTCCCACAAAAAGTGTCAGGGAAATCGGCCGCGGCCGACCCCGCGGATCGGCTCGGGGGCACGATTGGCGGGGTGCGTATGCTAGCATACGGACCCCGCGAAACGCCCACCCCTGACCGATGAAGCGTTCTCAGGGTGACCATGAACAGCTTGAGAGTTCCCAGATGACCAATCCCGCCCTGATCGACGAGCTGAAGACCCTGGTGGAGGCCGGCAAGGTGCTGACCGACGCCGACTCCCTCAACGCCTATGGCAAGGATTGGACCAAGCATTTCGCCCCGGCGCCCAGCGCCATCGTCTTCCCCAAGACCGTCGAGCAGGTGCAGGCCATCGTGCGCTGGGCCAACCAGCACAAGGTCGCCCTGGTGCCCTCGGGCGGCCGCACCGGCCTGTCCGCCGCCGCCGTGGCGGCCAACGGCGAGGTGGTGGTGGCGTTCGACTACATGAACCAGGTCCTCGCCTTCAACGAGTACGACCGCACCGTGGTCTGCCAACCGGGCGTGGTGACCAAGCAGCTGCAGCTGTTCGCCGAGGAGAAGGGCCTGTACTACCCGGTGGACTTCGCTTCCTCCGGCTCCAGTCAGCTGGGCGGCAACATCGGCACCAACGCCGGCGGCATCAAGGTGATCCGCTACGGCATGACCCGCAACTGGGTGGCCGGCCTCAAGGTGGTGACCGGTACCGGCGAGCTGCTGGAGCTGAACCGCGACCTGATCAAGAACGCCACCGGCTACGACATGCGCCAGCTGTTCATCGGCGCCGAGGGTACGCTCGGGTTTGTCGTGGAAGCGACCATGCGCCTGGAGCGCGCGCCGAAGAACCTCACCGCGATGGTCCTCGGCACCCCGGACTTCGACTCGATCATGCCGGTGCTGCACGCCTTCCAGAACAAGCTGGACCTGACCGCCTTCGAGTTCTTCTCCGACAAGGCCCTGGCCAAGATCATGGCCCGCGGCGACGTGCCGCCGGCCTTCGAGACCGACTGCCCGTTCTACGCCCTGCTGGAGTTCGAGGCCACCACCGAGGAAGTCGCCGAGCAGGCCCTGGCCACCTTCGAGCACTGCGTCGAGCAGGGCTGGGTGGTCGATGGCGTGATGAGCCAGAGCCAGCAACAGCTGGAGAACCTGTGGAAGCTGCGCGAGTACATCTCCGAGACCATCAGCCACTGGACGCCGTACAAGAACGACATCTCGGTCACCGTCGGCCAGGTGCCGGCCTTCCTCCACGACATCGACCGCATCGTCGAGGCCAACTACCCGGACTTCGAGGTGGTGTGGTTCGGCCATATCGGCGACGGCAACCTGCACCTGAACATCCTCAAGCCGGACAACCTGTCCAAGGACGAGTTCTTCGCCAAGTGCGCGGTGGTCAACCAGTGGGTGTTCGAGACCGTGCAGAAGTACAACGGCTCGATCAGCGCCGAGCACGGCGTGGGTATGACCAAGCGCGACTACCTGCACTACAGCCGCTCCGAGGCGGAGATCGGCTACATGAAGGCGATCAAGGCCGTGTTCGATCCGAATGGCATCATGAACCCGGGCAAGATCTTCCCGGTTTGAGGCCTCGACTCCCCTCTCTCCTTGGGAGAGGGGCCAGGGGGTGAGGGGTTTCCAGGCCACGCCGAGTCGCCTGCGGCACCCTCACCCCAGCCCTCTCCCAGCCAGTATCCCACCCGAGGAGCGGTCCCATGAGCTACCAGCACCACTACATCGACGGCACCCCGGTCCACTTCCCGCTGGGCAAGGTGGTCTGCGTCGGCCGCAACTACGCCGAGCACGCCGCCGAGCTGAACAACCCGGTGCCGACCGAGCCGCTGCTGTTCATCAAGCCGGGCAGCTGCACCGTGCCGCTGGAAGGCGGTTTCGCCATTCCCCAGGAGCGCGGCGCCGTGCATTTCGAGGCGGAGATCGCCGTACTGATCGGCAAGCCGCTGTCGAAGAAACCATCCGAGGAAGAGGTGCGCGACGCCATTTCCGGCTTCGCCCCGGCGCTGGACCTGACCCTGCGCGACGTGCAGGCGAAGCTCAAGGAAAAGGGCCTGCCCTGGGAGCTGTCCAAGTCGTTCGACGGCGCCTACGTGCTGGCACCCTTCGTGATGGCCGATGCGGTGGAGGACGTGCGCGACATCGGCATCCGCCTGTCCATCGACGGCCAGGTCCGCCAGGACGGCAACAGCCGCGACATGCTCAACCCGATCATCGGCCTGATCCAGCACATCGCCGGCCACTTCAGCCTGCAGCCGGGCGACGTGGTGTCCACCGGCACCCCCGCCGGCGTCGGCCCGCTGAGCAGCGGCGAAAGCCTGGAGATCGAGCTGGTCGGGCTCTCGCGCTTCGCCAGCCACGTCCTCTGAAAGCCCGGGCGAGAGCAGCAGATAGGCGCAGTTGTAGGAGCGGCCTTGGCCGCGAACCGGGAGCACGGCAAAAGCTTCGCGGCCAAGGCCGCTCCTACAGGATGTGTTCTCGATCGTGAACGGGTTCCGGGGCGGCCTTTCACAGAACTTTCACCGTGCCTGGGGTATCACAGAGGCTGATCTTCATCGAGCAGTCCCGATGTCCCTCGCCGTTCTCTCCCGCCGCCGCACGCTCAGCCTCGCGCTGGTCGTCATCCTCGCCTGCACCGTCGCCGTGGTCCGCTACCTGCACTGGGACGACCGCACCCTGCTCTGGCTCAAGGAGCAGAACGTGCCGACCGCCGACCGCGACGCCAGCATCTGGCTGCCGGGCTACAAGGTCAGCGTCGAAGGCAAGCCGCTGGCCGGCCTGGACGACGACGAGGCCTCCGACCTGGCCTACAGCCCGCTCACCGGCACCCTGTTCACCGTCACCGGCAAGCTGCCCATGCTGGTCGAGCTGAGCCGCACCGGCGAGGTGCTGCGGCGCATCGCCCTGAAGGGCTTCGCCAACCCGGAAGGAGTGGCCGTGCTGGAGAACGGCAACATCGCCGTGACCGACGAGCGCAAGCGCAACCTGTCGATCTTCGCCCTGACGGCGGACACCGAGGAACTGGACATCGCCGACGCCGAGCCCTTCGACCTGGGCTTCCCGGACGCCGGCAACAAGGGCTTCGAGGGCATCGCCTGGGACCCGGCCCAGCAGCGCCTGCTGCTCGGCAAGGAGCGCTCGCCCACCGCCATGTTCAGCCTGGGCAGCGACGGCCAGCAGTTGCTGGACCAGGAGCTGCAGCCGCTGCCGAGCTACGGCCTGGGCATGCGCAACCTGTCGGCGCTCAGCGTCGACCCGCGCACCGGCCACATCCTCGCCCTCTCCGCCCAGTCGCGCCTGCTGCTGGAGCTGGACGAGCACGGCGAGCCGGTCAGCTTCATCAGCCTGGTCGGCGGCCGCAGCGGCCTGGAGCAGCGCATCCCGCGCGCCGAGGGCGTGGCCATGGACGAGGACGGCACTATCTACATGGTCAGCGAGCCGAACCTGTTCTACGTGTTCCGCAAGGACGAGCCCTTCACCGCGCCGCAGGGCTGAGCGTGTCGCCGCGCCACAGCAGCGCGGTCGACAAGGCGTAGACGGCCAGCCAGCCGACGTTGAACGCCGCGCCGCCGAGCCAGGTGCTCAGCGGCTCCGGCAGCACGAACGGCACCAGCAGGCCGATACCGACCAGCGACAGCGGGTTGGCGACCAGCGCGAACCAGCGCGGCCAGGCCGTGCCACCGAGGGCGATGCGCAGGCCGAGCAGCAGCAGAGCCACGCCGAGGGTCACCACCGCCAGCAGCCAGGCGATCATCAGCACGTGGTCGAAGTGGTTGCCGAGTTCGAGCAGCGCGGCATGGGCCTCCACCGGCGTCTCCAGCAGCGTCTTGTAGACCATGCCGACGTAGTAGAAGCCGGCATGCCCGAGCGGCGACCAGGCGTTGCCGGCGACCAGCAGGGCGAAGGCCGCCCAGGCGAGCCATCCCCGGTCCGGGCGCATGCCCTGGAGCAGGTGCCAGCAGCCGGCCAGGTAGAAGACGATGCCGACGTTGGCGACCAGCGCGCCGGCCGCCAGGCGCGGCTCGGACGATGGCAGCATCATCGCCAGGCCGTCGAAACCGATCCGCTCGGCGTAGGTGTCGAGCAGCAGTGGATAGTCGGCGACGCCGGCATTGGCGCCGATGATGAGGGCGTCGCCGAGCGTCCACAGCAGCGCGCCGAGGATGCCCGCGAGGCCGCTCAGGCGGACGAGTCGAAGCCGGATGGATGCAGACATGGAGCCCCCTTGTCGAGAATTGTTCTCGATTCTAGGGGCTATCGCGCTGCCAGGCGAGCGAATCCCGCAGGGCGGGTGCAACCCGCGACTCCGCGATATCATCGGCCCCGCCCGCGGGTTTCACCCGCCCTACCGTAGGGTGCGCTGTGCGCACCGCCACCACCCATCCGCAGGTCAGCGCACGACGCTGTCGAAGCCCTGCAGCACGTTGATGGCGTTGATGCCGATCTCCTCCACCGCGTAGCCGCCTTCCATCACGAACAGGGTCTGCAGGCCGAGCTTGCCGATGACCTCGCCCATGCGCAGGTAGTCCGGGCTGTCCAGCTTGAACTGGGAGATCGGGTCTTCCTTGAAGGTGTCCACCCCCAGCGACACCACCAGCGCGTCCGGCGCGTAGGCGGCGATCTGCCGGCAGGCGGCGGCCAGCGCCAGGCTCCACGCCGACCAGTCGCTGCCGGCGGCCAGCGGGTAGTTGAAGTTGAAGCCCTGGCCGACGCCCTCGCCCTTCTCGTCGGCGTAGCCGAGGAAGAACGGGTATTCGAAGCGCGGGTCGCCGTGGATCGAGGTGAACAGCACGTCGGCGCGGTCGTAGAAGATGTCCTGGGTGCCGTTGCCGTGGTGGTAGTCCACATCGAGGATGGCCACCCGGCTGGCGCCCTGGTCGAGCATCGCCTGGGCGGCGATGGCGGCGTTGTTGAAGTAGCAGTAGCCGCCCATGTAGTCGGCGGCGGCGTGGTGGCCCGGCGGCCGACACAGGGAGAACACCCCGCGCGCGCCCTTGGCCAGCTCGGCCTGGCCGGTCAGGGCGACGTTCACCGAGCTGCTCACCGCCTGCCAGGTGCCGGCGGTGATCGGCACGCCGGCGTCGAAGCTGTAGTAGCCGAAGCGGCCGTCGACGCTGTCCGGAATGGTCTGGCGCAGGCGCCGGTTGGGCCAGGTGAACGGCAGCATGTCGTAGTCGCGACCCATGGCCTGCCATTCGGCCCAGGCGCCCTTGAGGAAGTGCACGAAGCCTTCGTCGTGGACCCGCAGGATCGGCTCCAGGCCGAACTCGCGCGGCCCCGCCACCTCGCCCAGCTTCACCTTCTGCGCCCGCGCCAGGACCATGTCGGCGCGGCTGGGCTTCTCGAAGCAGGGGGTGAGCTGGCCATCGATCAGTTCGAACTTGCCGTGGTGCAGGTGATGGTCGTCGCTGTAGATCGTCAGCATGAGGGGCTCCCCGGACTCGCAAGGGTCCGTGAAATGAAAGGATGAATTTTCCTGCCGGGATGGTTCAGGCGAGGGTCGAAGCACCCTCACCCCTACGCGGGCCGCCCCGACCCCTCTCCCAATGGGAGAGGGGAGCCAGGCGCTTATTTCTTCAGCTTGGTCCAGACCTTGGTGCGCAACGACAGGGCCTTGGGCGAGCACAGCTTGAACGGGCGCAGGCGTTCGAGCTTGTCCTGCGGGGTGTTGATGGCCGGGTCGTCGAACAGGGCCTTCTCCATGAACTGCTCGGAGCCGGCGATGGCGTTGTGGTACTTGGCGAAGTTGGAGGCGGCGGCGATGTTCTCCGGCTGCATCATCCAGTTGATGAACACGTGGGCCTCCTCGACGTTGGTCGCGCCCTTGGGAATCACGAAGTTGTCGATGAAGGTGGCGATGCCTTCCTTCGGATAGACGTAGACCAGCGAGCCGCGCTGCTCCTTGGCGCGGTGGAAGGCGCCGTTCCACTGCTGGTGCATGGCCACCTCGCCGGCAGCCATGCGCTCGATGGTGCCGTCGCTGTTGTACATGGCGAGCATGCCCTTCTGCTTGCTCAGCAGTTCCATCACCTTCTTCACCTCCTGCGGGTCCTCGGTGCAGCGGTCGATGCCGAGGTAGAAGGCGGCCGGCGGGAACAGGTCGTCCATCGAGTTGAGCGCCACCACCTTGCCCTTCAGCTCGGCCGGCGGGGCGAAGAACGGCCCCCAGCTCTCGTCGAGCTTGCCGCCCGGCACCTGGGCGCTGTCGTAGCTGTAGCCGGTGGTGCCCCACAGGTACGGCACGCTGTAGTCGTGGCCCGGGTCGAAGTCGAGCTTCTGGAAGGTCGGCGCCAGGTTCTTCAGGTTCGGCAGCTTGCTCTTGTCGAACTTCTGCAGCAGGTCCTCCTGGACCATGATCTGGATGAAGCTGTCCGACGGCACCACCACGTCGTAGTTGCCGCCGCCGGCCTTGAGCTTGGCCAGCAGGGTCTCGTTGGAGTCGTAGGCGTCGAGGGTGGCCTTGATGCCGGTGTCGGCCTCGAACTTCTTCAGCAGCTCCGGCGGGTAGTAGTCCGACCAGTTGGCGAAGTTGAGGCTGCCGGCGGCCTGGGCGGCGCCGGACAGGCCGAGGGCGAATACGACGGATAGCGCGAGCGGGGTACGACGGATCATGGTCTGGCTCCTAGCGTTTGCGTTGGCCGAGGTAGTACGACAGGGTGACGAAGAGGATGGAAAGCACGAGCATGATCGAGGAAATCGCATTGATCTTCGGCGATATACCCATGCGGATGGAGCTGAAGATGTAGATCGGCAGGGTGGTCGAACCGGCCCCGGCGACGAAGTAGGTGATGACGAAGTCGTCCATCGAGATGATGAAGGCGAGCATCGCCCCGGACAGGATGCCGGGCAGCAGCAGCGGGAAGCTGACCCGCCAGAACGCGCGCCAGGGCGAGGCGTAGAGGTCGGCGGCGGCCTCCAGCAGACGCGGGTCCATGCCCTGCAGGCGGGCGCGGATCGGCAGGTAGGCGAACGGCGTGCAGAACACCACATGGGCGATCAGGATGGTCAGCAGCGACAGCTTCAGGCCGATGAAGGCGAAGAACATCAGGATCGCCACCGCGCAGACGATGTCCGGCACCAGCAGCGGCAGGCCGAGCACGCCCTGCAATGCGCCCTGGCCGCGGAAGCGCCGGCCGTGCATGCCCAGCGCCGCCAGGGTCGCCAGGCAGGTGGCGATCAGCGTCGCCAGGGTCGCGACGATCAGCGAGTTCTTCGCCGCGCGGAGAATCTCCGGATCGTTCGCCACCACGCCGTACCACTTGAGGCTGAAGCCCTGCCACAGAGTGGCCGACTGGCCGGCATTGAAGCTCAGCGCCACCAGCACCACGATCGGGATGTAGAGGAAAGCGAAGAACGCCCAGGCCAGCGGCCGCACGCCGGTGAAACGCCACAGCGGGCCCTGCAGGTTCATGCGCGCACCTCCTGACCGCGCTGGCGCAGGCCGTTGAACAGCAGGGTCGCCCCGGCCAGCATGCCGGGCAGCGCCAGCGGCAGGATCACCCGCTTCAGCGCCTGCCAGCGGTTGGCGCCCAGGTCGAAGGCCGCCTCCACCAGGCGCCAGTCGAGCTTCTCCAGGCTGGTGTAGATCGGCAGCACCATGAACGGCAGGAAGCTGTAGAGCAGGCCGATCATCACCGCGCCGTTGCTGTACAGCAGGCCGACGCTGCCCTCGGGCACGCCGAACACGCCTAGCGCACTGTCCACCAGGCCGCCGTTGCGCAGCAGCAGCATCCAGGCGTAGACCCGCACCAGCAGGTTGGTCCAGAACGGCACGGTGACCAGGAACAGCAGCAGGTTGCGCTTCCTCTCGCTCTGCAGGGCCAGGTACAGCGCCGTGGGGAAGCCGATCAGCAGGCAGCCGGCGGTGGTCGCCACGGCCAGCCAGAAGGAGCGCTGGAAGATGCCCAGGTAGTCGGTGTTGAACACCAGGCTGTCGTCGAAGTCGCGCTCGTAGAGGAAGCCGACGTAGGCCTCCACCGAGTATTCGCCCCACTTCACCCCGCCGTAGTCGCCGGGCTGGAGGAAGGACACCAGCAGCATGATCGCCAGCGGCGCGATCAGGAACACCGCCAGCACCGCCATGCCCGGCGCGATCAGGCCGAGGCGGCGGACCAGCTGGCGGCGTTCGGCCAGTTGCCGTGGCGTGCTCATTCGGCCAGCACCCGGATCGCCGCGGCCGGCACGTCGAGACGCACCAGCGCGCCGCGCGGCAGGGGCTGCGCGCTGCCGCCACGGTTCTGCTGGCGCACGCGGAAGCCCGACTGCCCCGCCACCTTGAGCAGGTAGAGGGTGTCGGTGCCGATGTACACCACCTCCTCCACCTCGCCGGCCAGGTTGCCGGCCTCGTCCAGGGCCACCCGTTCCGGGCGGATCGCCAGGGTCACCGCGCCACGCCGCTCGCCCGCCCCCGGCAGCGCCTGGCCGTCGGCCAGTTCGAGGCGCTCGTCCCGGGCCCAGGCTTCGAGGAAATTGGTCTCGCCGATGAAGTCGGCCACCGTGCGGTTCACCGGGCTCTCGTAGATTTCGCTGGGTGTGCCGACCTGGAGGATGCACCCCTTGTTCATCACCGCGATGCGGTCGCTCATGGTCAGCGCTTCTTCCTGGTCGTGGGTGACGAAGATGAAGGTGATGCCGGTCTCGGCCTGCAAGCGCTTGAGTTCGATCTGCATTTCCTTGCGCAGCTTCATGTCCAGCGCCGACAGCGACTCGTCCAGCAGCAGCACCCGCGGCCGGCTGGCGAGCGCCCGGGCCAGGGCGATGCGCTGCTGCTGGCCGCCGGACAGCTGGTCGGCGCGGCGGCCGCCCACGTCCGGCAGCTTCACCAGCGCCAGCATGCGCTCCACGGTGGCGGCGATCTCCGCCTTCGGCTTGCCCTGCATCTCCAGGCCGAAGCCGATGTTCTGCGCCACCGTCATGTGCGGGAACAGCGCATAGCTCTGGAATACGGTGTTGACCGGGCGGCGGAAGGGCGGGAGGTCCTGCATCGGCTCGCCGTACAGGCGGATCACCCCGGCGGTGGGCTGCTCGAAACCGGCGATCAGCCGCAGCAGCGTGGCCTTGCCGCAGCCCGAGGGGCCCAGCAGGGTGAAGAACTCGTTGTCGCGGATTTCCAGGGAGACCTCGTCCAGCGCCTTGTGGCCGCTGCCGGCGGCGCCGTACTCCATGCTCAGGGTTTCGATCGAGATCGCGCTGCTCATCCGCAAATAGCTCCTAACCAATTGTTTTTATTGGCGATTAAGAGGCAGTTTGGTGCCAAGGACACCTTGCGATCGATTCTAGGCAGCGCCGCGCTTGCGGCAGAACGATAGATGCGGACAAAAGGGGATAGATGAGGCCAATCTGTAGGGTGTGCCGCGCGCACCGAGACACGGCCGGTGCGCGCGGCGCACCCTACGGCGGGTCAGCCTCGCGCGGTGAGGTGCCGCGCGATGCCCTTGCGCAGCGGCAGGAGCCCCTGCGCCACGCGCAGGCCGGCGCCGCGCAGCAGCCTGGCCGGCAGGCGGTCGTTGGTGTAGACGTCCACCAGCAGGTTGGTGGCCTGGTACAGCGGCCAGGTCGCCAGGCGGTGCTGGCGCTCGTAGCGGGACAGCACCGCCGGCGCAGCGATGTCCTCGCCATGGGCGTGGGCGGCCAGCACGGCGTCGGCGAGGCGCTGCACGCTGCCCAGGCCGAAGTTGAGGCCGTGGGCGGTGACCGGGTGCATGCCGACGGCGGCGTCGCCGAGCAGCGCGCAGCGCGGGCCGACCAGGCGCTCGGCGTAGGCGCCGACCAGGGGATAGGCGCGGCGGGCGCTGACCAGCTGCATGGCGCCGAGGCGGCGGTCGAAGCGCTGTTCCATCTCCCGGGCGAAGGCCTCCTCGTCCAGTTCGCGCAGGCGTTCGATCTCGCGCGGCGGCAGGGTCAGCACCACGGACGACTGGTTGCCGTTGAGCGGCAGCAGGGCCAGGGTCTGGCCGTAGCCGAACCACTCCCAGGCCACCTGCTGGTGAGGTTTGTCGTGGCGCATGCGGCACACCAGCATGGTCTTGCCGAAGTCCTTGAGACGGGCGCCGATGCCGAGCTGACGACGAGTCTCGGAGAAGCGGCTGTCGGCGGCCACCAGCAGGCGCGTGCGCAGCGATTCGCCATCGGCCAGTTCCAGCTCCACTTCCCGGGCGTGGTGGCGGATCGCACGCACGCTCGTCTCGCAGCGCAATTGCACGTCGGCGCACTCGGCGACCGCCTCGAAGGCGGCGCGACGGATCGCCTGGTTGGCGACCAGATGGCCGAGGCGCTCGGCACCCGCCTGCTCGGCGCGGATTTTCAGGGCGAACAGCGAGGGGCCGTTGAACACCTGGGCGTCGCGCAGCACGGCGACATCCTCGGCGGGGAAGCGCCGCCACAGGCCGAGCTTCTCCAGCAGGGCCTGGGAGGCGTGGGTCAGGGCGATCTCGCGGCCGTCGAAGGCCGGGTCGGCCAGTTCCCGTTCCGCCTGGCGCTCCAGCAGGACGACGGACAGGCCGTGCCCGGACAGGGCGCGGGCCAGGCACAGGCCGGCCGGACCGGCGCCGATGATGGCGACATCGTGGATCATGAGCGGCTCCCGCAGCACTGACGATGTCCGCGAGTCTAGGCGCGGGAGTGCCGCCCGGTCTTGTCCTGGATCATGTCGCCGCCTCAGCGGCGCAGTTCGCTCGGCGCCAGGCCGCTCCAGCGCTGGAAAGCGTGGCGGAAGCTGGCAGTCTCGCTATAGCCGAGCTGCTCGGCGATCAGGTAGATCGGCATGTCGGTGTTGAGCAGCAGCTGGCGCGCCTTGTCGTAGCGCACCTCGTCGAGCAGGTGCTGGAAGCTGGTGTTGAGCTGCTGCAGATGGCGGCGCACGGTGCGCTCGGAACGGTGCAGGCGGGTGGCGACGCGCTCCAGACTGGAGCACTCGATCAGGTCGCCGGACAGCTGCTGGCGGATCAGGTCGCGCAGGTCGTGGCGGTTGTGCAGCTGCGCTTCCAGCTGCATGCACTGCTGCAGGCCGTGCTGGTGGCTGACCGGGTCGGCCAGCGGCAGCGGCCGCTCCAGCAGCGCCGGGTTGAAGCACAGGGCGTTGCAGCCGGCGTCGAACTCCACCGGGCAGCCGAGCCGCTCGCCGTAGCTGGCGGCATGGGCCGGCGCGCGGTAGGCCAGCAACAGGCGGCGCGGGCGCACGGATTCGCCGAGCAGGTCCTGCACCACGGTGAGCAGCGAGGCCAGGCACAGCTCGGTGTTGAAGCGCGACAGCGCGGGGTCGTAGCGGTAGCCGCCGGCGCTCAGCCGCACCTCGTCGCCGACCGGGCGCAGGTCGAGCTGGAAGTAGGTGCCGAGCAGCGCCGGATGGGCGATGGCCAGGCGCAGCGCGTCGCCCAGGTTGCGGCTGGCTAGCAGGGTGTAGCCGAGCATGCCGTAGGCCGAGACGTGCATGCGCTTGCCCAGCAGCAGGCCCAGAGCGGGGTCGGCACTGGCCGCCAGGGCGTTGCTCAGCACGCGCAGTTCCTGGGCGTGGTTGACCAGCCGGGTCGGGCTGGCAAGGTCGCCGGCCTGGATGCCGCTGCCCTCCAGCACCCGCTCGGCGGCGACGCCCATGCGCTGCAGGACCTGCACGGCCAGGGCGACCGTGTGCAGGGTGGTCAATACTCGCTCTTCCGGTAACACTGACATGACGGCCGTTTCCGCTGCGGTGGTATTCGGTAACTTCGGCCGGCGGCGCCTTCTTAAGGTTGAATTCAGCTGCGGCTGCTCTGATGCAGCACCCCTGATCCGGAACCCCATCCATGCGTCGCCTGACCCAAGCCCGCGTTCTGCTGCCCACCCTGGCGCTGCTCGTCCTCCTGGCCCTGCTGGTGGTGGCCCAGCAGTGGCGCCTGTTCGAACGCGGCTGGTTCATGGTGCAAGAATGGCGCCACACCGCCGAATGGCGGGACCGCTCGATCTGGCTGCCGGACTACCATGCCACCGTGCAGGCCAGGCCCATCGAGGGGCTGAGTTCCGATGTCTCCGCGCTGACCTTCGACCCGGACCGGCGCACGCTCTTCACCGTGACCAACAAGAAGCCCGAGGTGGTCGAGCTGTCGCTGGACGGCGCGATCATCCGCCGCGTGCCCCTGATCGGCTTCGGCGACCCGGAAGCCATCGAGTACATCAGCCGCGACCTCTACGTGATCACCGACGAGCGCCAGCAGCGCCTGTACCGCGTGCACCTGGACGACGACACCGACTTCGTCGACGCCGCCGACTCCGAGCAGCTGTCGCTGGGCATCGGCCTCAACGGCAACAAGGGCTTCGAGGGGCTGGCCTACGATCCGGTCAACCACCGCCTGTTCGCCGCCAAGGAGCGCGACCCGGTGACCATCTACGAGATCCACGGTTTCCCCCACACCCACCCGGACAAGCCGTTCGCCGTGCACGTGGTGGAGGACCCGGAGCGCGATGCGCGGCTGTTCGTGCGCGACCTGTCGAGCCTGCAGTACGACCAGCACAGCGGCCACCTGCTGGCGCTTTCGGACGAATCGCGCCTGGTGTTGGAGATCAATTCGGACGGACGGCCGATCAGCACCCTGTCGCTGCTGGGTGGCCGCAACGGCCTGGAGAAGGGAGTACCGCAGGCCGAGGGCGTCGCACTGGACGACCACGGCCGGCTGTACCTGGTGAGCGAGCCGAACCTGTTCTACGTGTTCGAGAAACAGGCGCAGCCGTAGGGCGGGTGCAACCCGCGCCGAACACCCACGCGGGTTTCACTCGTCACCCGCTCAGGCGTCGTTCTGCAGCACCGCGTCCGGCGCGTTCTTCTTCACCGACTCGATGCCGTTCTTGCAGCTGGCCTCGCTGGCGTACATCTGGCTCTGGCCGACCACCTGGCCGTTGGTGGCCTTGAGCACGAAGTAGCTCTTGCCGTTGCTGGCGTCCTTGATCTCGAAGGCACCCTCGCGCTGGGAGTTCTTGCGCACCGACTCGATGCCGTCCAGGGCCGACTGCTTGGCCTTGTACTGTTCGCTGCTGAGGATGATCTCGCCGTTGCCGGCATGCAGGTTGAAGTGGAACTGGCCGTTGCTGGCGGTTTTCAGGTGGAACTTGCTGGCCATGGATGGACCTCCGTGGGTGAATGGTCCGCTAAGCGTAGCCGCAAGCTGCCGCTTCGGTTGTTCGGGCGATCACGCTTGCGCGATCGGGCGGGACCGGGAACCGGCCCCGCCCACTCACCTCAGAACAGCCACTGGGCGCCGAGCGAGTAGCCGGTCTGGCTGCCCTCGTCGTGGCCCAGGCGACCGTTGACCTCCACGTACAGCCCCAGGCTGTCGCCGATCTGCAGCTGGCTGCCGAGGCGCGCGCGGCCGAAGCTGGTGTCCACGTCGCCCAGCTCGGCCACCCGCACCCGGCCGTCGGCGCGGCTGGTGAGGGCGATGTCTTCCAGGCGACCGTCGCCCAGTTCCTTGACCCAGGCCACGCTGGCGTACGGCAGCAGGCGCAGCGAGCCATCGAGCGCCACGCTGCCCTGCAGGCGCCAGCCGAGGCTGGCTTCGAGGCTGTCGTAGTCCTGTTCCTCGTAGCCCAGGGCGGTGCGGTCGGCGCCCTTCTCGGAGAAGTCGTCGATGCGGCTGTGGCTGTAGTCCAGGCCGGCGAAGGGACCGCTGCGCAGGTCGCCGAAACTGAAGTCGTAGCCGCCGAGCAGGCGCGCGCCCCAGGTCAGCGCGTCGGTATCGCCGGAGAAGCGCCGCTCCAGCAGCACCGGGCCGCCGTCGGCCTGGATGCGCAGGGCGCGCTCGCTGTCGAGGCGGGTGTGCGCCACGCCGAGGTCGGCGCCCAGCCAGGCCGGGCCGCCGTCGCTGAGCAGGGCGAAGGCGCCGAGGCGCCAGGCGTCGCTGTCGAGCTTGCCGCCATGCTCCAGGTCGTCGCGGCCGTTCTGGTAGCTCAGGCTGGCGCCCACCGACAGCAGCTCGCTCACCCGCAGGTCGCCCAGGGCGTGGATGCCGTAGCGCCGGGCCTCGGGATTCGGCGCCTCGTCGAAGCCGCTGTCCGGCGCGTACTCGCCGTCCACGCCGATCGCCCCGTCGAAGCTGCCGACCTCGCGCTGCATGGCCTGCAGCAGTTGCCAGCGCCGCTCGTGCAGCTGGCTCTGCGCCTGGTACTGGCGCTGCAGGTGGTCCTGCATGTTGCGCGCGGTGGCGCCGCCCGACGCGGCGGAGGCCAGCAGGTCGGCGTTGGTCAGCTCCAGCATCAGGCGGCTGAGCAGGCGCGAGTAGTCGCGCAGGCGCTGCTCGATGCGTTCCTCGCCGAAGGCGCCGACCAGCACGGTCTCGTTGTCCTCGACCGGGTCGTGCCAGGTCGAACCGCCGGGGATGGCCGGGTTGGTGGTCTGCTCGTAGCCGTCCAAGTCGCCGATGTCCCAGTTGGTCGACTCGACGTAGAGGATCGGCACGCCCAAGTCCTCGAACGCCTCGCCATCGCTGCAGCAGCCGGTGCCGACGGGGTAGTCGGGGTTGAGGCCGGGGTTGGCGCGCAGGTCGATGCCCAGCTCCCCGGCGATGCGCGCGGCGTGCTCGCGCAGGCTGGCCAGCTCCGGGTTGTCCGCGCTGTTCTGGCCGGCGTGGGCGTACATCATGTCGCCGGTGATCAGGCTGTCGATGTTGATCATCGCCAGCAGGTTGGCGCGCCGCGCGTCGTCCAGCGCGGCCACGTAGGCCCGGGAACCGCGCAGGCCCTCTTCTTCCGCGCCGAAGCCGACGATCTCCAGGCCGTTCTCCAGGCGCAACCCGGAGAGGTTGCGCGCCACCTCGGTCAGCACGCCCGCGCCCGAGGCGTTGTCGTCCAGGCCCTGCAGGGTCGGGCGGCCGAAGTAGGTGTCGAAGTGGGCGCCGATCACCACGTACTGGTCACTGAGGCCGGCGGCGGAGGCGATGACGTTCTGCGAGGTGCGGGTGCCGTCGTTCCAGCTGAAGTTCTGCCGGCCGAGCGCATAGCCGTCGCCCATGCGGGACTCCATCCAGTCGGCGGCGCCGGCGAAGCTGGCGGTGTCGCGGTAGCGGCCCGGGTAGTCGTGGATCAGCTTGTCGACGGTGCCGGCGGCGTGTTCGCCGAACTGGTAGGCGCCGGCCAGGGGTGCACAGAGCAGGCTGCCGAGGCTGACGGCGCGAGCGAGGGATTTGATCACTTCACTTTCCTTGTTGTTGGTTGGGAGAAAAACGACAGGAAAGCAATAGCAGGATGCGGGCCGGCAACCTGTCCGCGCAGACAGATTGACGCATGGGAAAAACTGCGGGTCGCCTGGCTGTAAGTTGTATCCGCCTGCTTACATGACCGGGCGGACACGGCGCACCGGATTGGCGCGAACGGGGTCCTTCCGGCCCCGAATCAGGCCTCGCCGGCGCGCAGTTCGCCGGCGATCTCCAGCAGCCGCTCGCGCAGCCAGCGCATGTTCGGCGAGCGGTCCTGGGAACGGTGCCAGATCATGCTGACCTGCACCGGCGGCAGTGCCAGCGGCAGCGGCGCCACCGCCAGGCCATGGCCGGCCGGCAGCTGGCGCAGCAGGTGGCCGGGCACCGTGGCCAGCAGGTCGGAGCCGGCGACGATGGCCGACAGCGGCATGTAGTTGGGCAGGTACACCTGCACCTGGCGGCGCACCTTGGCCGAGCCGAGCACGATCTCCAGCGGCGAGCCGCGGCCGTCGCGCGGCAGGATCGAGACGTGCCGGGCGCCCTGGTAGTCCTCCAGGCCCAGGCCGCCGTCGAAGGCCGGGTGGCCGCCGCGGCCGATGACCATCATCCGTTCCTCGTGCAGCGCCTGGTAGCACAGCTGCGGATCGTCGAAGTACAGGTAGTCGATGGCCAGGTCGAGTTCGCCGTCGGCCAGTTGCCGGACCATCTGCCGGGCGTCGTCGCTCTGCACCTGCAGGGTCCAGCGCGGCACCTCGGCGGCCAGCCTGGCGCTCAGCGCCGGCAGCAGGCTGGCCTGGGCGTAGTCGTTCATAGACAGGCGCAGGCGGTGCTCGCTGTCGCGGTCGACGGCGGTCTCGCTGCCCAGCCCGCGCTGCAGGATGCCCAGCGCCTGGCGGATCGGCACGTGCAGCGCCTGGGCCTGGGCGGTCGGCCGCAGGCCCTGGGCGGTGCGCACGAACAGCTTCTCGCCGAGCTGCTCGCGCAGGCGCGCCAAGGCGTTGCTCACCGCCGGCTGGCTGCGGTGCAGGCGCAAGGCCGCGCGCGACAGGTTCTGTTCCTGCATCAGGGCGTCGAACACCAGCAGCAGGTTCAGATCGAGCTGTTGCAAATTCCGGATCATGAATAAAGCTCTTTCTGAATATCCATTATACGAATGAAGATACAGCCTCTAGCCTGAGCTTTCATAGACCCGAGGGAGGGCGATGGCATGAGCTTCGACGTGCACACATTCCGCGAACGCTACCGGGCGGCGATCAGCCCCGGCTACAACCCCTGGCTGCACGCCGGCTTCGTCGCCCTGTTCGGCCTCGGCGTGGCGGCCGCCCTGCTGGCGACCGCGCAGGACATCGGGCCGTGGGAGTGGCTGGCGCTGCCCCTGACCCTGCTGTTCCTCAACTGGGGCGAGCATCGCATCCACCAGGGCCTGGGGCACCACAAGCGGCGCCTGGGCGCGATGTTCTACAAGCGCCACACCGGCGACCACCACAGCTTCTTCGAGGAGAGTCACATGCCCTTCGAGCAGGCGCGGGACTGGCGGGTGATCCTGTTCCCGGCCTGGCTGGTGGTGGTGCAGAGCGTCGGCGCCGTGGCCCTCTGGGCGGTGATCCGGCCGTTCAACCCGGAGCTAGCGGCCGTGGTCGGCGCCGGCTGGGTGCTGGGCTACCTGCTCTACGAGGTGCTGCACGCCTGCGAGCACCTGCCCGACAGCAACCCCGTCGCGCGCCTGCCCTGGGTCCGCCACATGCGCCACC
Organism: Pseudomonas sp. GD03875; assembly: GCF_029840585.1. Lineage (NCBI taxonomy): Bacteria > Pseudomonadati > Pseudomonadota > Gammaproteobacteria > Pseudomonadales > Pseudomonadaceae > Pseudomonas > Pseudomonas sp. GD03875. The sequence continues at coordinate 126,339 of NZ_JAOCCV010000012.1, forward strand.
TGCACGCCCTGCACCACCGCCGCGACCTGATGCAGGAGCGCAACATGAACATCGTGTTCCCGCTGACCGACTGGCTCTACGGCACCCTGCACTGGGAGCCGATGCCCGAGGCCGGCCTGGTCCGCCAGCAGCACGTGGTGGACCTGAGCGGCACGCCGGAGGCGGTGCTGGACTACGCCCGCGACGCCAGCCACTGGCCCGAGTGGCATCCCTCGTCCAAGGCCATCTACGGGGTGAGCGGGCCGCTGCCGGCGGGCGCGACCTTCGAGGAGGACATCGAATCCGCCGGCCGCCTCGGCCATATCGCCTGGCGCGTCACCGACTACCAGCCGGGCCGGCTGTGGTGCGCCGAGGCGGAGGACGCCCAGGGGCGCTTCTGGCTGCGGGTCACCTACCTGTGCGCGCCGCTGGCCGGCGGCACCCGCTTCGAGCGGCGCATGGAGTACCGGGTGAATGGCCGGCTGCTGCGCCTGCTCGACGCGCTGTTCCTGTCCCGCAGGACCGAAAACGAGTCGCGCCAGTCGCTGGTCGAACTCAAGCGGGCCTGGGAGGCGCGCGCCGGCGCCTAGCCGAACGAATGGTAGGAGCGAGCTCTGCTCGCGAAGTGTTGGTGGCGCCTGTATTCGCGAGCAGAGCTCGCTCCTACACCGTTCCCCGACGGCGCGTGGGCGCTCAGCGCTCCAGGCGCTTCACGCCCTCGGCGGTGCCGAGCAGCAGCAGGTCGGCCGGGCGCGCGGCGAACAGGCCGTTGGTGACCACGCCGACGATGGCGTTGATGTCCGCTTCCAGCTTCACCGGGTCGACGATGCTCATGTTGTGCACATCGAGGATGATATTGCCGTTGTCGGTGACCACGCCCTCGCGGTACACCGGGTCGCCGCCCAGCTTCACCAGCTGGCGCGCCACGTGGCTGCGGGCCATGGGGATGACTTCCACCGGCAGCGGGAAGGCGCCGAGCACCGGCACAAGCTTGCTGCCGTCGGCGATGCAGATGAAGGTCCTGGCCACCGCCGCGACGATCTTCTCGCGGGTCAGGGCGGCGCCGCCGCCCTTGATCAGGTGCAGGTGCTCGTCGCTCTCGTCGGCGCCATCGATGTAGAACTCCAGTTCGCTGACGCTGTTCAGGTCGTACACCGGGATGCCGTGGCCCTTGAGCCGCGCGGCGGTGGCCTCGGAGCTGGCGACGGCGCCGTCGAAGGCCATCTTGTGCCGGGCCAGGGCGTCGATGAAGAAGTTGGCGGTGGAGCCGGTGCCGACGCCGATCACGCTCTTGCTGTCGAACAGGGGGAGGATGTGGTCGACGGCGGCCTGGGCCACCGCCTGCTTGAGCTGATCCTGGGTCATGACGCTTCTGCCGGGCTGGAAAAGCGCGATTATAGCCGCGCTGCCGGCCCGGCCGCAGCGCTTCTCATCCGCCCGCGCGCGCCAGCACGGCGCCGGCGGCCAGCGCCAGGCCCAGCAGGCCATCGGCCGCCGGCTCGGGCGCCGCGCCGGGGCAGCAGTGGCCCGGCGTGCTCAGGCTGGCCTGGGGCGGGGCCGCCGCCGGCAGTCCCATGCGCTGGCGCACGGCGGCCTCGTCCAGCACGGTGCCGTCGTCGAAGCGGATCTTCTCGACCACGAAGGCCCGGTCGAGGAAGTAGTTGTCGATGACGATACGCTGCTCGTTGTCCAGCTCGACGATCAGGTCGCCGGGCGGCCCGCCGCTGAAGCGCACGTAGGCCGGGTCCACCGCGCCGCGGATGTGCAGGGTATCGAGGTTGCCCGGGGTGGTGTCGTAGTCGTGGATGCGCTGGTCGCCGAAATCGCCGCTCACCACCAGGTCGACCTGGTAGTAGTCGTCGCCCGGCCCGCCGTACAGGCGGTTCCAGCGGTTGCCGCCGAGGAACATCGGCTCGGAGGTGCCGCCGTTGAGCAGGTCGCCGTGGCGGCTGCCGATCAGCAGGTCGTTGCCGCCGCGCCCGGACAGGTAGGTGGGCCGGTCCGCCGCCACCAGGCGGTTGGCCTGCTCGTTGCCGGTCAGGCGGATCAGGTTGCCGGTGTAGGTCGGCGGGTTGTCGGCGCTGCGGCCGAGCGCCATGAGCGGGTCGATGTGGAAGTTGCGCAGCACCTGTTCGTCCGTCACCACGGTGGAACCGAAGCGGAACACCTCGATGCGGAACGCGGGGTCGAGGAAGAAGTGCCGCACCACGACCACGCCCGGCTCGCCGTTGAGGCCGATCAGCAGGTCGTCCTGGTAGCGCTCGAAGGGGCCGAACGACTCCAGGCTCTCGTCGATGATCAGGGTGTCCATGTTCTGGTTGACCCAGGACGGGCTGGGGTCGAAGTCGAGAATCTCGTCGCGCCCGCCGGCGTTCAGGTCGTAGGTGTAGTAGTCGCTGCCCAGGCCGCCGTACAGGCGGTTGTGGCCGGCGCCGCCGACCAGCGAGTCCGAGCCGGGGCCGTCGATCAGGACATCGTCGCCGTCGCCGCCGAGCAGGCGGCTGGGTTCGGGGTGGGCGACCAGCAGGTCGTTGCCGGGCGTGCCGGGCACGAGTACGCGGGAGGGAACGGCCATGGCGAATCCTCATGGAGTGGAGTGTGGGGGAGGCACGCCACTGCACAAAGGGGCCTGAGCGGACTGACTGGCGCAACGGCGGAAGATTCCGCGCCACCGGTCGGCTCGCCCGGGTGGCCGCGTCCGGCGTCGCCGGAGTAGACTCCCCCTCTCCCTCCTTCCCTGCGCCGTGATACCCGTGATGCTCGAACCGTACATGAAGAAGATCCTCACCTCGCGCGTCTACGACGTCGCGGTGGAAACCCCGCTGCAACCCGCCCGCCAGCTCACCGAGCGGCTGGGCAACCAGATTCTGCTCAAGCGCGAGGATCTGCAGCCGGTGTACTCGTTCAAGATTCGCGGCGCCTACAACAAGCTGGCCCAGCTCACCCGCGAAGAACTGGAGCGCGGCGTGGTCACCGCCTCCGCCGGCAACCACGCCCAGGGCCTGGCCCTGGCCGCCAAGCACCTGGGGGTGAAGGCGACCATCGTCATGCCGCGCACCACCCCGGAGCTGAAGGTGCAGGGCGTGCGCTCGCGCGGCGGCAAGGTGGTGCTGCACGGCGACGCCTTCCCCGAGGCCCTGGCCCATTCGCTCAAGCTGGTGGAAGAGAAGGGCTATACCTACATCCATCCCTATGACGACCCGCTGGTGATCGCCGGCCAGGGCACCGTGGCCATGGAAATCCTGCGCCAGCAGCCGGGCCAGCTGGACGCTATCTTCGTGCCGGTCGGCGGCGGCGGCCTGGTCGCCGGTATCGCCGCCTACGTGAAGTACCTGCGCCCGGAGATCAAGGTGATCGGCGTCGAGCCGGACGACTCCAACTGCCTGCAGGCCGCCATGGCCGCCGGCGAGCGCGTGGTGCTGCCGCAGGTCGGGCTGTTCGCCGACGGCGTGGCGGTGGCACAGATCGGCCAGCACACCTTCGACATCTGCCGGCAGTACGTGGACGAGGTGATCACCGTCAGCACCGACGAAATCTGCGCGGCGATCAAGGACATCTACGACGACACCCGCTCGATCACCGAGCCGGCCGGCGCCCTGGCCGTGGCCGGGATCAAGAAATACGTGGAGCGCGAAGGCCTGCGCGATCAGGTGCTGGTGGGCATCGACTCCGGCGCCAACATCAACTTCGACCGCCTGCGCCACGTCGCCGAGCGCGCCGAGCTGGGCGAGAAGCGCGAGGCGATCATCGCCGTGACCATCCCCGAGCGGCCGGGCAGCTTCAAGGCCTTCTGCGAGGCGATCGGCAAGCGCCAGATCACCGAGTTCAACTACCGCTACCACACCGACCGCGAGGCGCACATCTTCGTCGGCGTGCAGACCCACCCGGAGAACGACCCGCGCGCGGCGCTGGTGGACAACCTGCGCGAGCAGGGCTTCCCGGTGGTCGACCTGACCGACAACGAGCTGGCCAAGCTGCACATCCGCCACACCGTGGGCGGGCACGCGGCGGCGGTGTCGGACGAGGTGGTGTTCCGCTTCGAGTTTCCCGAGCGGCCGGGCGCGCTGTTCAACTTCCTCAACCGCCTGGGCGGGCGCTGGAACATCACCATGTTCCACTACCGCAACCACGGCGCCGCCGACGGCCGCGTACTGGCCGCCCTGCAGGTGCCGGCGGACGAGCGCCACCAGATTCCGGCAGCCTTCGACGCCATCGGCTATCCCTACTGGGACGAAACCGACAACCCGGCGTACAAGCTCTTCCTCGGCTAAGGAACACGGTGATGGAACACTACCAACTGCTGAAATACGCCCACCTGATCCCGGCCGTGCTGATCCTGGCGGGCTTCGTCGCCCACGTCTTCATGCTGTGGAAGGCCAACCGCTCCGGCGACGCCGCGGTGCTGGCCCGCAAGCTGCGCGTCACCCGCCTGTACAGCCTGCCGGCCATGGGCCTGGTGGCGCTGTCCCTGCCGGTCAGCGGCTGGTGGCTGGTGCACACCGTGGGCTGGCCGCTGGGCGCCAGCTGGCTGCTGTACAGCGCGGTGCTGTTCGGCCTGCTGGTGCTGTTCGGCCTGCTCCTGCACGGCCGCCTCGGCGCCTGGCAGGCGGCGGCAGGCGGCGCGGTGCCGACCAGGCTGCTGCGCTTCGTGATCGCCTACGCGGCGCTGATGCTGATCCTGCTGCTGGCGATCTTCGCCCTGATGGGGGCCAAGCCGGCCTGATGCGCATCCTGCTGGTCGGAGCCGGCGGTTTCATCGGCCGGCATCTGCTCGACGCCCTGATCCTGACCGGCCACTCGGTGGTGGCCACCCGACGCGGACCCGATGCGCCCGCGCTGCCCGGCGTGGAGTGGCGCTCCCTCGACCTGCTGCGACTGGACGCCTTCGCCTGGCCGGAGGGCGTCGAGCTGGTGATCAACGCCAGCGGCGAGCTGTCCACCGACACGGCACACATGGAGCACCTGCAGCGCGAGGGCGCCATCGCCCTGTTCGAGCTGGCCCGACGGCATGGCGCCGCGGTGCTGCAGATTTCCGCCCTGGGCGCCGGCGAGCACCCCGACCTGCCCTTCCTGGCCAGCAAGGCGGCGGCCGACCGGCACCTGCTCGGCCTCGGCATCCCCGCCGTGGTGCTGCGTCCCTCGCTGGTCGTCGGCCCCGGCGGCGCCAGCAGCGGCTGGCTGCAGCGCCTGTCACCCTTGCCGCTGGTGCCGCTGCTGGGCAATCGGACCAGGCTGCAGCCCCTGCATGTCGACGATCTCTGCGCGGCGGTGCTGGCGCTGCTGCGGCGCTGGCCGGCGCAGCCGACCGTGCTGCCGCTGGTGGGACCGCAGGCCCTCACCCAGGGCGAGCTGATCGACGTGCTGCGCCAGGCCCAGGGCTGGCGACCGGCACGCTACCTCACCCTGCCGGCCCCGCTCGCCGGGCTCGGCGCGGCGCTGGGCGAGCGCCTGGGCTGGCAGGCGCTGAACCGCCAGACCCTGCGCCTGAGCCACCACGACAACCTGGCCGATCCGGCGCCGCTGGAGGATGCCTGCGGCTACCGCGCCGCCCCCCTGGCGAGCCGCCTGTGCCACTGGCCGCAGCCGGCGCAGAGCCTGACCCTGGCCTTGCAGCCGCTGGTCCTGCTGGTGCTGGCACTGATCTGGCTGGGCACCGCCGTGGTCTGCCTCGGGCCGGGCTTCGACTGGGGCCTGCGGATCATGGCGGAGGCCGGCGTCGACGGCCTCCCCGCGCGCCTGGCGGTGATCGCCGGCGCCCTGCTGGACGGCGCGCTGGGCCTGGCCCTGCTGTGGCGGCGCTGGCGTGTCCGCGCCCTGCAGGCACAGATCGGCCTGATGCTGGTCTATAGCCTGGTCATCAGCCTGCTGCTGCCCCACTACTGGTTCGATCCGTACATGGCGCTGGGCAAGAACTTCGCGGTCCTGCTGCTGAGCCTCTGGCTGCTGGGCCTTTCCGCCTCAACGACGAGACACCGATGAGCCTGTACCTGCTGCTCAAGACCCTGCACATCCTCTCCTCCACCCTGCTGTTCGGCACCGGGCTCGGCTCGGCCTACTACGCCCTGCGCGCCTGGCGCAGCGGCGAGCTGCAGGTGATCGCCACCACCTTCCGCCACCTGGTCACCGCCGACTGGCTGTTCATCGCCACCACGGCGGTGTTCCAGCCGCTCTCCGGCCTGGCCCTGGCGAAGCTGGCGGGCTGGCCGCTGAGCCAGGCCTGGCTGCTGTGGAGCGCAGGGTTGTTCGTGCTGGCGGGGCTGTGCTGGCTGCCGGTGCTGTGGCTGCAGATGCGGGTGCGCGACATGGCCAGCCAGGCGCTGCGCGACGGCACCGACCTGCCCGCCCGCGCCCACCTGTACATGCGCATCTGGTTCGCGCTGGGCTGGCCGGCCTTCGTCGCGTTCATCGCCATCTTCTGGCTGATGGTGGCCAAGCCGCTGTAGATCGGCGGTTCTACGCGGGTTTCACCCGCCCTACATGACCGTAGGGCGGGTGAAACCTGCGTGACACCTCGACTCAGCGCAGGCTGATCACCGGCCAGCCGCGCTCGATGGCGATGGCGCGCAGGGTGTCGTCCGGGTCGACCGCCACCGGGTGGGTCGCCGCCTGCAGCAGCGGCAGGTCGTTGCGCGAGTCGCTGTAGAAGTAGCTGCCGTCCAGGCTCAGGCCGGTCTCGGCCAGCCACTGGTTCATGCGCGTCACCTTGCCGTCCTGGTAGCAGGGCACGCCGGCGACCCGGCCGGTGTAGAGGCCGTTCTCCATGCCGCATTCGGTGGCAATCAGCGTCTCCACACCCAGGCGGGCGGCGATCGGCGCGGTGATGAAGCGGTTGGTGGCGGTGATGATCACCAGCCGGTCGCCGGCCTCGCGGTGCTCGCGCAGCAGGGCCTCGCCCTTGGCCAGGATGATCGGCTCGATCACCTCCGTCATGAACTCCGCCTGCCAGCGCGCCAGTTCGGCGGCCGGGGTGCGGCTGAGAATGGCCTGGGTGAAGCTCTGGTAGGCCACCACATCCAGCTGGCCGGCGCAGTAGTCGGCATAGAAGGCATCGTTGCGCGCGCGGTACTCGGCGGCGTCGACCCGGCCGGTCTCGCAGAGGAATTCGCCCCAGCTGTGGTCGCTGTCGCCGGCGAGCAGGGTGTTGTCGAGGTCGAAAAGGGCGAGGCGCACGTCGTGATACCTGGTTCGCAATGGCCGGAAGGGGCGCCAGAATAGCCGCTTTCAGCGCCGCTGCCCATTGCTGGAACCGCGCGTTTGCTGCGCCCGCGGGCTTTGTGGAACAATGCCGAAACATGCGTTTTCGAGGTGTTGTGCCGTGATCGATTCCGATGGTTTCCGCCCCAATGTCGGCATCATCCTGACCAATGATGTCGGCCAGGTCATGTGGGCGCGGCGGATCAATCAGGATGCCTGGCAGTTTCCCCAGGGCGGGATCAATCCCCACGAGTCCGCCGAGCAGGCGCTGTACCGCGAGCTGAACGAGGAAGTGGGCCTGGAACAGCAGGACGTGAAGATTCTCGCCTGCACCCGGGGCTGGTTGCGTTATCGTCTGCCCCAGCGCCTGGTGCGCACCCACAGCCAGCCGCTGTGCATCGGGCAGAAACAGAAGTGGTTCCTCCTGCGCCTGGTCGGCGACGAGAGCCGGGTGCGCATGGACCTGACCGGCAAGCCTGAATTCGACGGCTGGCGCTGGGTCAGTTACTGGTACCCGCTGAACCAGGTGGTGACGTTCAAGCGCGAGGTCTACCGCCGCGCCCTGAAGGAATTAGCCCCGCGCCTGCTGACGCGCGACTGACGAAGGAGTTCGATAGCGAGCCATGCTCAACACCCTGCGCAAGATCGTCCAGGAAGTGAACGCCGCCAAGGATCTCAAGGCGGCGCTGACGATCATCGTGCAACGGGTGAAGGAGGCCATGGGCAGCCAGGTGTGCTCCGTCTATCTGCTCGACGCCGATACCAAGCGCTTCGTCCTGATGGCCACCGACGGCCTCAACAAGCGCGCCATCGGCAAGGTCAGCATGGCCCCGAACGAGGGCCTGGTCGGCCTGGTGGGCACCCGCGAGGAGCCGCTGAACCTCGAGTTCGCCTCCGAGCACCCCCGCTACATGTATTTCCCCGAGACCGGCGAGGAGCGCTACGCCTCCTTCCTCGGCGCGCCGATCATCCACCACCGCCGGGTGATGGGCGTGCTGGTGGTGCAGCAGAAGGAGCGCCGCCAGTTCGACGAGGGCGAAGAAGCCTTCCTGGTCACCATGAGCGCCCAGCTCGCCGGGGTCATCGCCCACGCCGAAGCCACCGGCTCGATCCGCGGCCTCGGCAAGCAGGGCAAGGGCATACAGGAGGCGCGCTTCGTCGGCGTGCCCGGCTCCCCGGGTGCGGCCGTCGGCAGCGCCGTGGTGGTGCTGCCGCCGGCCGACCTCAACGTGGTGCCGGACAAGTCGGTCGACGACATCGAGGCCGAGCTGGCACTGTTCGGCAAGGCCCTGGAATGGGTCCGCGAGGACATGCAGGAGCTGTCCGCGAAGCTCGCCAGCCAGCTGCGCAAGGAAGAGCTGGCACTGTTCGACGTGTACCTGATGATGCTCGACGACAATGCCCTCGGCAACGAGGTGCGCAAGGTCATCAAGACCGGCCAGTGGGCCCAGGGCGCCCTGCGCCAGGTGGTCACCGAGCACGTTTCCCGTTTCGAGCTGATGGACGACGCCTACCTGCGCGAGCGCGCCAGCGACGTGCGCGACCTCGGCCGCCGCCTGCTTGCCTACCTGCAGGAAGAACGCAAGCAGAGCCTCGTCTACCCCGACAACACCATCCTGGTCAGCGAGGAACTGTCGCCAGCCATGCTCGGCCAGGTGCCGGAAGGCAAGCTGGTCGGCCTGATCTCGGTGCAGGGCTCGGGCAACTCCCACGTGGCCATCCTGGCCCGCGCCATGGGCATCCCCACGGTGATGGGCGTGGTCGACCTGCCCTACTCCAAGGTCGACGGCATCCAGCTGATCGTCGACGGCTACCACGGCGAGGTCTTCACCAACCCCAGCGAGCTGCTGCGCAAGCAGTACGCCGAGGTGGTCGAGGAAGAGCGCCAGCTGGCCCAGGGCCTCAACGCCCTGCGCGAACTGCCCTGCGAGACCCTGGACGGCCAGCGCATGCCGCTGTGGGTCAACACCGGCCTGCTGGCCGACGTGAAGCGCGCCCAGGAACGCGGCGCCGAAGGCGTCGGCCTGTACCGCACCGAAGTGCCGTTCATGAACGGCGAGCGCTTCCCCAGCGAGAAGGAACAGCTGGCCACCTACCGCGAGCAGCTGGCCGCCTTCCACCCGCTGCCAGTGACCATGCGCACCCTCGACATCGGCGGCGACAAGGCCCTGTCCTACTTCCCGATCAAGGAAGAGAACCCCTTCCTCGGCTGGCGCGGCATCCGCATCACCCTCGACCACCCGGAGATCTTCCTGGTCCAGGTGCGCGCCATGCTCAAGGCCAGCGAGGGCCTGAACAACCTGCGCATCCTGCTGCCGATGATCTCCGGCATCCAGGAGATGGAAGAGGCGCTGCACCTGATCCACCGTGCCTGGGGCGAGGTGCGCGACGAGGGCGTGGACATCCCCATGCCGCCGGTGGGGGTGATGATCGAGATTCCCGCCGCCGTCTACCAGGTGCGCGAACTGGCGCGCCAGGTCGACTTCATCTCGGTCGGCTCCAACGACCTGACCCAGTACCTGCTGGCGGTGGACCGCAACAACCCGCGGGTCGCCGACCTCTACGACTTCCTCCACCCGGCCGTGCTGCACGCGCTCAAGCTGGTGGTCGACGGCGCCCATGCCGAAGGCAAGCCGGTGAGCATCTGCGGCGAGATGGCCGGCGACCCGGCGGCGGCCGTGCTGCTGCTGGCGATGGGCTTCGACAGCCTGTCGATGAACGCCACCAACCTGCCCAAGGTGAAGTGGCTGCTGCGCCAGATCAGCTCCACCCGCGCCCGCGAACTGCTCAGCCACCTGATGGCCATCGACAACCCGCAGGTGATCCACAGCAGCCTGCACCTGGCCCTGCGCAACCTCGGCCTGGGCCGCGTGATCAACCCGGCGGCGACCATCCAGAGTTGATCCGCCGGGCCGCGAACAAGGAATGTTCATGCGCCTCCTGCTTGTCCTCCTGATTCTCCTGGGTCTTCCGGCGCTGGCCGACGAGACGGTCAACGACGTCACCGGGCTCAACCCGATCAGGGTCGAGCGCGTCCTCGCTCCCACCGATATCGAGCAGATAGTCGCCGCGGTGAAGCACCATCCCGGCCCGATCAGCATCGGTGGCGGGCGCTTCAGCATGGGCGGCCAGACCGCCACGGATGGCGCCCTGCAGCTCGACATGCGCGACTTCGACCAGATCCTCGAGTTCTCCGCCGAGCGCCGCGAGATCCGCGTGCAGGCCGGCATCACCTGGCACGCGATTCTCAAGTACGTCGATCCATACGACCTTTCGCCGCAGATCATGCAGTCCTACGCCAACTTCACGGTCGGCGGCTCCCTGTCGGTCAACGTGCATGGCCGCTATGTCGGCGAAGGCCCGCTGATCGGCTCGGTGCGCAGCATCCGCCTGGTACTGGCAGACGGCAGCCTGGTGGACGCCAGCCCGCAGCAGAACACCGAGCTGTTCCATGGCGCCATCGGCGGCTACGGCGGGCTCGGGGTGATAGTCGAGGCCACGCTGGGCCTGGTGGACAACAGCCGTATCGCCCGCGAGTCGACGGTCATGCCGCTGAGCCAATACCGCGCCTGGTTCGACCGCGAGGTCCGCGGGCAGAGCGACCTGGTGCTGCACAACGGCATCCTTTACCCGGACAGCTTCGACACCGTGCGCGCCGTCTCCTATCGCCGCACCAGCGCCGCACTGACCGAGACGGCCAGGCTCACGCCCGCCGGCCGCAGCTACCACCTGCAGCAGGCCGGCATCCGCCTGACCAGCGCCTCGCGCACCGGCCGCATGCTGCGCGAGGCGGCACTGGACCCGCTGCTGTTCCGCGGCGCCAAGGTGCAATGGCGCAACCACGAGGCCAGCCTCGACGTGCGCGAGCTGGAGCCCATCTCGGGGCCGGACTTCAGCTTCGTGCTGCAGGAGTACTTCGTGCCGCCGGCGCAGCTGGAGCGCTTCGTCGGCGAACTGGCGCGGCTGAGCGAAAAGCACCAGGCCAACCTGATCAACGTATCCATCCGCCACGCCAAGGCCGACCCCGACACACTGCTGGCCTGGGCACCGGAAGAGGTATTCGCCCTGGTGCTCTACTACCGCCAGGGCAGCGATACGACAGAACGGACACGGGCCGCGGCCTGGACCCGCGAACTGATCGACGCCGCGCTGGCCTGCGGCGGGCGCTACTACCTGCCCTACCAGATCCACGCCAGCCGCGAACAATTCCTCGCTGCCTACCCGCGCGCGCCCGAGTTCTTCGCCCTCAAGCAGCGGCTCGACCCCGGCTACAAGTTCCGCAACCGGCTGTGGGACGCTTACTACGCCCCCTCCTCCAGCATCAGCTTGGCCCGGTAGGCGTCCGGCGCGATGCCGTACCAGCGGCGGAACGCCCGGTAGAAGGGCGACAGCTCGGCGAAGCCGCAGGCCCGCGCCACGTCGCGGATCGCCAGGCCCGTGCGCAGCAGTTCGTGGGCGCGGGACTGCTGGATCGCCTCGCGCACCTGGCGCAGGTGGCTGCCCTGGGCGGCCAGGCCGCGCTGCAGGGCGCCAGGGGGCATGCCCAGTTCGGCGGCGCAGGCGCGCAGGGAGCAGTCGGCGCGGCCCAGGCGCACGCCGATCAGGTAGCTCAGACGGTTGAGCAGATCGTTCTCCACCAGTTCGGCCAACTGGGTCTCCGCGTGCTGCCAGAGCAGGCGGTGCAGACCGGGATTGGCGTTGCGCGACGGCCGTCTGAGCAGCGCGGCGGGGAACCACAGAGCGTCGTGTTCGGCGGCGAAGCAGGGCAGCAGGCCCAACAGCCGGCGATGCTCACTCACCCGGGCCGGCCGCGGGTGGCGGAAGTCGAGGCCGTCGATGCGGAATTCGTCGTCGGTGATCAGCCGCAGCAGCTTGATGAACAGCAGGGCCAGGCATTCCATCTGCTGGCGCAGCGGGCCGAAGCCGCGGTAGTTGAGGTCCAGCACCAGGCAGGCGCGCTCGTCCTCGACGCGCAGCTGGGCGACGAAGCCGCCGGCGAGGATGTGCTGGAAGCGCAGGAAGCTGTCCACCGCCTGCTGCAGGTCGCGGCTGGACAGCAGCAGGTAGCCGACCACGTCGAGCAGGCGCGGCTTCATCACCTCACCCATGTGCAGGCCGATGTCCGGGTCGCCGGTCAGCGCGTCGGCAGCCAGCCAGAACAGCGGCGCCTCGTCGTGGCTGAGGCGCCCCTCGGTCGGCGGCGGCACCAGGCGGCGGTTCTGGTTGGTGCGCCGGTAGATGGTCACGGGGTCGTGGCCCAGTTCGGTCAGGGCCTCGTAGAGCAGGCGGCGCAGGGTCGCGGAATGGGTCAGCGGCGTGGTGCCGAGGTGCGGGTTCATGGGCGCTCCTTGTTTGACCGGAGAATTCCAGCACGCGCATCCCCGGTCAATGTCGCTGGCCGAAGCGCTGCGCAGAATGGCCGCACTACAACAAGGAGCGCGTCATGAAACGCAGTCTGACCTTCCTCGCCGTGGCCGTCGCCGCGGCGGCCGCCGGCGGCGCCTGGTACGTCCACGGCAAACTTCCCGTACGCGACGGCAACCTGCCGCTGGCCGGCCTGCAGGCGCCGGTCGAGGTACGCTACGACGAGCGCGGCGTGCCGCACATCCGCGCGCAGAACGAACTCGACCTGTACCGCGCCCTGGGCTTCGTGCACGCTCAGGACCGCCTGTTCCAGATGGAGATGCTGCGCCGCCTGGCGCGCGGCGAGCTGGCCGAGGTGCTGGGCGCCAAGCTGGTCGACACCGACCGCCTGTTCCGCACCCTCGGCATCCGCCAGCACGCCGACCGCTACGCCCAGGGCCTGGACCGCGAGAGCCCGTCGGTGAAGGCCCTGCTGGCCTACCTGGACGGCATCAACCGCTACCAGGACAGCCGCCCGGCGCCGGTGGAGTTCGACCTGCTGGGCATCGAGAAACGCCCCTTCACCCTCGAAGACACCGTATCCGTGGCCGGCTACATGGCCTACAGCTTCGCCGCCGCCTTCCGTACCGAACCGGTGCTGACCCACGTGCGCGACAACCTGGGCGGCGACTACCTGCGCGTGTTCGACCTCGACTGGCACCCCGGCGGCGCGCTGGCGCAACGCCTGGGCGGCGAGGACTGGCAGGCGCTCAACGACTTGGCGCGGCTCAGCCAGCAGGCGCTGGTGGAGGCCGGCCTGCCCCAGTTCGAGGGCAGCAACGCCTGGGCCGTCGCCGGCAGCCGCACCGCCAGCGGCAAGCCGCTGCTGGCCGGCGACCCGCACATCCGCTTCGCTGTGCCGGCGGTGTGGTACGAGGCGCAGCTGAGCTACCCCGGCTTCGAGCTGTACGGTCACCACCAGGCGCTCAACCCCTACGCCTCGCTCGGTCACAACCGGCAGTTCGCCTGGAGCCTGACCATGTTCCAGAACGACGACCTCGACCTGATCGCCGAGAAGGTCAACCCGAACGATTCCGGGCAGGTCTGGATCGACGGCCGCTGGGTCAGGCTGGAGAGCCGCGAGGAAACCATCAGGGTCAAGGGCGGCGAAGACGTGACCATCACCCTGCGCCGCTCGCCCCACGGCCCCATCGTCAACGACGCGCTCGGCGCCACGCCGGGCAAGACGCCGATCGCCATGTGGTGGGCCTTCCTGGAGACCGAGAATCCGATCCTCGATGCCTTCTACCAGCTCAACCGCGCCGACACCCTGGCCAAGGCCAGCGCCGCCGCCGCGAAGATCCATGCGCCGGGCCTCAACGTGATCTACGCCAACGCCAGCGGCGACATCGGCTGGTGGGCCGCCGGCAAGCTGCCGCGTCGCCCGGCCGGGGTGAACCCGAGCTTCATCCTCGACGGCGCCAGCGGCGAGGCGGACAAACCCGGCTACCTGCCGTTCGCCGCCAACCCCCAGGAAGAGAATCCGGCGCGCGGCTACATCATCTCCGCCAACTACCAGCCCGACTCGCCCACCGGCGCAGCCATCCCCGGCTACTACAACCTGGCGGACCGCGGCGCGCGCCTGGACCAGCGCCTGGCCCAGCCGGACATGAAGTGGGACACCGCCAACAGCCAGGCCCTGCAGCTGGACGACGGCACCGGCTACGGCCCGCGCCTGCTGGCGCCGATCCTCGACGACCTGCGCGCCGCTGCGGCGGACGAGGACGAGCGCGCCCTGGTCGAGCAACTCGCCACCTGGAACGGCGGCCATCCGCTGGAGTCGGTCGCCGCCACCCTGTTCAACCAGCTGACCTTCGAGCTGGTCAACCAGGCCATGCACGATGAGCTGGGCGACGCCTTCTTCGACAGCCTGCTGCAGACCCGCGTGCTCGACGTGGCGCTGCCGCGCCTGACCGCCGACGCCGCCTCGCCCTGGTGGGACAGGCGCGGCACCGAGGCCGTGGATAGCCGCGCCGACACGGTCAAGGCGGCCTGGCAGGCGAGCATCGCCCACCTGCGCCAGACCTTCGGCCCGGACAGCCGGCAGTGGACCTGGGACCAGGGTCACAGCCTGACCCACCAGCACCCGCTGGGCACCCAGAAGCCGCTGGACAGGCTGTTCAACGTCGGCCCCTTCGCCGTGCCGGGCGGCCACGAGGTGCCGAACAACCTGTCGCACCGGGTCGGCCCGGCGCCCTGGTCGGTGGTCTACGGCCCCTCGACCCGCCGCCTGATCGACATGGCCGATGCCAGCAAGGGCCTGGGCATCAATCCGGTCGGCCAGAGCGGCGTGCCGTTCGACCGCCACTTCGCCGACCAGGCCGAGGCCTACGTCGCCGGGGAGTACCTGCCGATGCGCTTCGCCGAGGACGATGTGCGCGCCAATACCCGCGGCACGCTGGAGCTACGGCCAGCACCGTAGGGTGCGCCACGCGCACCAGAGCCATGCACGGGGTTGCCGGTGCGCAC
>NZ_JAOCCV010000013.1:0-125695 GCF_029840585.1 Pseudomonas sp. GD03875
GTTTCCTGGGGGCTGGCGTTGGCTTCGTGGGGCGGCAGGCGGCGGATGGCCTTCCACAGGTTCTCGCCCTGCCACTGGTGGCCGGTCTCGCTGTACAGCGCGCCGTTGAGGCCGTCCAGCGCCTCGGACAGCGGCTCGAAGCGGGCGGCCATGTCGGCGAGGGTTTCCGGCTGCTGGCGGGCCCAGGCGTCCAGGGCCTGGCGGGTGGCCTGGGGATCGTTGGCCTGGCAGGCGCGCCTGAGGTCATCGAGCAGGGTGCGCGGGCTCGGCCCGGTCTGGGCGGTCGGCAGGATGGCCGGCTGCCGGCGCGCGTGCCACCACAGGCCGAAGCCCAGCGCGGTGGTCAGGGCGAGCAGCAGGCAGGCCAGCTGCCAGGGCCACAGCGGCGCGGCCGGTTCGCCGTTGAGCGCGGGCTGGCCGCCCACCGGGGCTTCCACCTCCAGGCTGGGGTTGCTCGCCACTTCCAGGGTGCGGGCAGGCAGGCTGGCGGTTTCCAGGCTGTCTTTCTCGGTGTTCCACCACAGCAGGCGCACTTCCGGCAGGGTGATGCTGCCGCCCTGGCCGGGCACCAGGGCGGCGCTTTCCTCACGGCTGCCGATCAGGCCGTTGGCGCTGGTCTCGTTGCGCAGTTGCGGCTGGTCCGGATAGCGGCGCAGGCCGGGGCTGTCCGGCGCCGGCAGCGGCGGCAGCTGGGCGCTGGAGAGGCCTTCGGCGCGCAGCATGATGCTGCGGGTCAGCGAGTCGCCCACGCTGGGTTTGTCCGGCGCGGGATTCCAGGCCTCGGTGAGGTTGAGCGAGCGGGCCGGCAGCCAGGGCGCATCGGCGGGCCAGGAGGCCGGGCGCGGTTTCACCGTGATCGGAATCTGCGGCGACTTGACCCGGGTCAGCCGCCCCGGGCGCGGGCCGAAGGGGTTGTAGTCGCGGTCGCGGACGGCGGGTGTGGCGCTGAACACCTGGGAGGGGATGGTCAGCTCGCCGCTCTGCTGGGGGAAGATCGCGTAGCGCAGCTCGATCACCCCGTGGCGCACGCCGTTGACGTCGGTCTCGAAGGTGCGCGGTTCGCCCAGCTGCTCGACGCGGGCGTCGGCGATCTTCAGCGGGGTCAGGCTGCTGTCGTCGTACAGCGAGACCGAGTGGTAGATGCGCAGGGTCAGGATCACCTGGGCCTGCACGTAGACGCTTTCCTGGTCCAGGCTGGTGTCGATGAAGATGGGTGCCAGCTTGCCGTTGCCGCCGGTGTCGTCCTCGACCACCTGCAGGGTGATCGGCTGGCTCTCGGCGTCGCCCAGCTTGAGCGGTGGCACCACCACGTAGCCGGTCTGCTGGGGCAGCAGGGTGACGATCCAGCGGGTGCTGGAGCGGGTCTTGCCGGCCAGGGTGGAGAGGCGGTTCTCTTGGCGGGTGCTGACCACCTCGAACAGCTGCTTGAGGGGCGTCAGGTCGGGCATGCCGAACTGGGTGGCGTCCTCCGACTCCAGGATCAGGTCGACGGTCTCTCCTTCGTTCAGGCGCGCCCGGTCGACCGTGGCGGAAAACCCGGCGGCCCAGGCCTGGTTCAGGCCCAGCAGGCAGAGGAGGAGGGTGCAAAGCAGGCGTTTCATCGGGACTGTTCCTGGCGCTGCTGTTGTTCGTAGAGGAATTTGCGCCGCAGCAGTTCGCCCGGGTCGTCCGGAATCTGCCGCAGCCATTGTTCCAGCGCGTCGCGCTGCTCGCCATCCAGCGGCTGGGCGCTGGCGGCCTGGCCATCCTCGGACGGCTCCTGGTTCGTGTCCTGCTGGCCTTCCGCCGCTTGCTGGCCGTTCTGTTCCGACTGTTCCCGGGATTGCCCGGCATCGGCGTCCTGTGGCTGGGATTGCTCCGAAGGCTGTTGCTGCGGGTCGGCGGTGGAGCCCTGTTGCCGGTCGGACGGCGCCTTGTCTTCGGCGGGCTTTGGCTGGCCGCCCTGTTGCTCCTGGGGTTCCTGCGACTGTTCGCCCTGGTCCTGCGGCTGGGATTGCTGCTGTTCCTTCTGCTGGCGCAGCAGCTGTTCCACCAGCGCCCGGTTCTGTTGCGCCTGCTGCAGGTCCGGCTGGCGCTCCAGCGCCTGGTCGTAGGCGTCCAGCGCCGCTTCCAGTTCGTTGCCCTTGGCCAGGGCGTTGCCCCGGTTGTAGTGGGCAATGGCGCTGTCGGACTGGGCGAAGCGCTCGGCCGCGCCGGCGTAGTCGCCGGCCTGGTACAGGGCCTCGCCCTGCCACTGGCGGTCCGCGAAGCGTTCCGCCGCCGCCTTGGGCTGCTGCGCCTGCAGCAGACGCTGGCCCTGCTGGTCCGGGCGCAGCCAGAGGTCGTCCCAGCCCAGCGCGTAGCCCGGCTGCGGCAGCACGCACAGCAGCAACGGCAGGCAGAACAGCCAGCCGCGGCGGCCGGCGCAGGCGGCGATCAGCAGCAGCGGCAGGAGGAACCAGTGGCCCTGGTCGGCCCAGGCCTGCAGCAGCGTCGGTTCGGCGCCCTCGCGCAGGGTCTGCGGGCCTTCGAGCAGGCCGAGGCTGGCCAGGTCTTCGTCGTCCAGTCGCAGCTTGCGGTACTGGCCGCCCAGGTTATCGGCGAAGCGGCGCAGGCTGGCGCCGTTCATCCGTGGCACCAGGATGGCGCCGTCGGGACCCTTGAGGAAGCTGCCGTCGGCGCCACGAATCGGCGCGCCTTCGGCGGTGCCGATGCCGAGGATGGCCAGGCGCTCGCCACGGCTGCCGAGCGCCTGGCGGATGCCGTCACGCTCCTCCGGGCTCAGTTCGCTGCCGATCAGCAGCAGCCGGCCGCGACCCTGGGCGCCCTGTTCCAGCAGGTCCACGGCCTTGTCCACGGCCAGGTCGGCGCGTCGTCCCGGCTCGGGCATGATCGACGGCTTGACCGCCTCCAGCAGGTTGCGTGCGGTGGCCAGGTCGTCGGACAGCGGCACCAGGGTATGGGCGCTGCCGGCGTAGACGATGATCGCGGTCTGCGCGTCGTCGCGCGCCCGGAGCAGGTCGAGCAGTTTGCGCCGGGCCTGTTCCAGCCGGCTCGGCGGGGTGTCTTCGGCGAGCATCGCGGGGGTCAGTTCGAGCAGCACCACCAGCGGGTCGGCGCGTTTCTGGCTGGCCTGTTCCACCCGCTGCCAGCTGGGGCCGAGCAGGGCCAGCAGGCCCAGCAGCCAGGCCAGGCCGAGGGCGATCCACGGCAGGCGGTTGCTGCGCGTGCGGCCGCCGGACAGCAGCACGGCCTGGAACACGGGCGGCAGCAGCAGTTGCCAGCGTCCGCTGCGCCGCTCGCGGTGCCACAGCTGCCAGAGCAGCCAGCCGAGCAGCGGCAGGAGCAGCAGCCAGAACGGGCGCAGCCAGTGCGGCCAGAGCATGTCCATCAGGCGGCCCTGCCGAAGCGCGAGGCCAGCTTCTGCCAGTGGTGCGGCCACAGGTCGCGGACCACCAGTAGCAGGCTGATCAGCAGCGCCACGCCCAGCGGCCAGGCGTACAGGGCCAGGGCCGGGCGGGCGCGGGTGGGCAGCTGGGCGGCGGGCTCCAGCTTGTCCAGGGCGGCCTCGATGTCCCGCAGTTCTTCGCTGGTGCGGGCGCGGAAGTAGGTGCCGCCGGTCTGCTCGGCGATGTCGATCAGGGTCGCTTCGTCCAGGTCGACGCCCGGGTTCAGCCCGAGCATGCCGATCACCCCGCTCTGGCGCGGGTCCGCGCCGATGCCGATGGTGTAGATCTTGACCCGCTGCTCGGCGGCCAGGCGGGCGGCGGTGCGGGGTTCGATCTCGCCGCCGTTGTTGGCGCCATCGGTGATCAGCACCAGCACGCGGCTGTCGGCCGGGCGCTGGCGCAGGCGCTTGACGGCCAGGCCGATGGCGTCGCCGAGGGCGGTCTGTGGCCCGGCGATGTTGACCAGCGCCTCGTCCAGCCAGGTACGCACGGTGCGCCGGTCGAAGGTCAGCGGCGACTGCAGGTAGGCGCGGCTGCCGAACAGGATCAGGCCGATGCGGTCGCCGCGGCGGTCCTCGATGAAGTCGCCGAACAGCTT
Organism: Pseudomonas sp. GD03875; assembly: GCF_029840585.1. NCBI lineage: Bacteria > Pseudomonadati > Pseudomonadota > Gammaproteobacteria > Pseudomonadales > Pseudomonadaceae > Pseudomonas > Pseudomonas sp. GD03875. The sequence continues at coordinate 4,027 of NZ_JAOCCV010000013.1, forward strand.
CTTCACCAGGGTCAGGCGGGAGATTTCCTCCCCGTCCCACTGCATGTCCGCGTGCTCCATGGAGCCGGAGACATCCACCGCCAGCAGCAGGTCGCGGCCGCTCGCCGGCAGCGGCAGCGGCTCGCCCACCCACTCAGGGCGGGCGGCGGCGGTGACCAGCAGCAGCCACAGCAGCACGAACGGCGCCTGCTGACGCCAGGCCGGCAGGTTGGCGCGGGCACGGCGGCCGCTGAGCCCTTCCAGCTCGCCGAGGAAGCTGACCCTGAGCGCGGCCTCGCCGCTGTCCGCCGGCGGCAGCAGGGCGCGCAGCAGCCACGGCAGTGGCGCGAGCAGGAAGATCCAGGGCCAGGCGAACTCAAACATGCTTGCGGATCCAGGTGTCGACGGCCTGGTTGAGGCCGTTGATGGCCTTGTCGTCGAGGCTGCAATGGCCGCGGTAGGTGCCTTCCACCAGCACCATCCAGCGGGTCAGGCCGGCGGCCGGGCAGCGGCTGTCGAGGAAGGCCAGCCAGGCGCGGCCGCTCAGCACGTGGCTGTTGTCCGCCGGGTAATGGGCGCGGGCCAGGCGCTTGAGCAGGGCATTGAGCTGCTGCAGCCAGGGGCCCGCGTGCTGGCCGTCGTAGGGGCGGGGCAGCCTGGCCAGCTCGGCCAGGGCGGCCTGGCGCAGCGGGTCGAGCGGCTGTTCCTGTGGCAGCGTCCGCTGGCGTCGCGGCAGGTAGCGGCGCAGGTACCACAGGCCCCAGAGCAGCAGCGGCAGCAGCACCATCAGCGCCCACCAGCCGGGCGCCAGCGGCCACCAGGACACCGGCGGCGGGGCGATGGTCGGCAGCAGCTGGTCGAGCGGGTTCATGCGCGCTTGCCCGCCTGGTGGCCGGTAAGGTGTTCGCGTAGCTGGTCCACCGGGTCCCGGGTGGTGCTCAGGGGCAGCAGGGGCACGGCGAGCTTCTGCGCCAGCCTTTGCCAGCGTGCCTGGCGCTGTTCCGCCTGGCCGGCGTAGGCCTGGCGCAGGTCGTCGCCACGGGTGTCCAGTTCGAGCAGGGCGCCGCGCTCGACGAAGCGCAGCAGGCCGGCGTTGGGCAGTTCGTGGTCGAGCGGGTCGGACACCGGCAGCAGCACCAGGTCGGTGTGCCGCGCCAGCAGGCCGAGCTGCTGCTCGGCGGCGTCGTTCAGGGCGCGTTCGTCGCACAGGATGATCACCAGGCTGCCCGGGCGCAGCACTTCCCGGGCGCGGCGCAGGGCGAGGCCGAAGCTGTCGCGCTCGCCGGTGGCCTCCGGGTGCAGGGCCTGGTTGGCGCGGGTCAGGCGGTTGAGCAGTTGCAGCAGGCTCTGTTTGCTGCGCCGCGGCTTGATCTCGTGATGCTCGGCGTCGCCGAACACCAGCCCGCCGATGCGGTCGTTGTGGGCCAGCGCCGCCCAGCCGAACAGGCTGGCGGCCTGGGCGGCGAGCACCGACTTGAATTGCAGCGCGGAGCCGAAGAACAGTCGCCGGCTCTGCTCGACCATGATGAAGATCGGCCGCTCGCGCTCCTCGTGGAACAGCTTGGTGTGCGGCTCCTGGGTGCGCGCGGTGACGCGCCAGTCGATGGTGCGCACGTCGTCGCCGGCCTGGTAGACGCGCACCTGGTCGAAGTCCACGCCGCGCCCGCGCAGCTTGGAGTGGTGCAGGCCGATCAGCGGGCTGCGCCGGGCCGGGGTGGAGAACAGCTGCACCTCGCGCACGCGATGGCGCATCTCGATCAGCTCGGCGAGGCTGACGCGGATGCCCGGTGGGGTCGGCTGGATGTGCATGGTCTAGCGGGCGGCCCGGATGAAGTCCGGGAGCGGGGCGCGTGCGGCTCGCGGCTGCATTCAGGCCACCGCCACCACGTCGAGTACACGCTGCACCACGCGATCCTGATCGATGCCGGCGGCCTCCGCCTCGAACGACAGGATGATGCGGTGGCGCAGTACGTCGAACAGCATGGCCTGGATGTCCTCGGGGCTGACGAAGTCGCGGCCGGCCAGCCAGGCATGGGCACGGGCGCAGCGGTCCAGGGCGATGGTGCCGCGTGGGCTGGCGCCGTAGGCGATCCACTCGGCCAGCTCGGCGTCATGCTTGGCCGGGGTACGGGTGGCCATCACCAGCTGGACCAGGTATTCCTCCACCGCGTCGGCCATGTACAGGCCGAGGATTTCCTGGCGGGCGGCGAAGATCGCCTGCTGGCTGACACGGTGCTCCGGCTTGGCCTCGCCGTGCAGCGCCTCGCCGCGCGCCTGGGCGAGGATCTTGCGCTCCACGCCGGCGTCCGGGAAGCCGATCTTCACGTGCATCAGGAAGCGGTCGAGCTGGGCCTCGGGCAGGGGATAGGTGCCTTCCTGCTCGATGGGGTTCTGGGTCGCCATAACCAGGAACAGCGGCGACAGATCGTAGGTGCTGCGGCCCACGCTGACCTGGCGCTCGGCCATGGCCTCGAGCAGTGCCGACTGCACCTTGGCCGGGGCGCGGTTGATCTCGTCGGCGAGCACCAGGTTGTGGAAGATCGGCCCCTGCTGGAACACGAAGCTGCCGGTTTCCGGGCGGTAGATCTCGGTGCCGGTGATATCGGCCGGCAGCAGGTCCGGGGTGAACTGGATGCGATGGAACTCGGCCTCGACGCCCTCGGCCAGTTCCTTGATGGCCTTGGTCTTGGCCAGGCCGGGAGCGCCTTCCACCAGCAGGTGGCCGTCGGCGAGCAGGGCGATCAGCAGGCGCTCGACGAGCTTGTCCTGGCCGAGGATCTGGGTGGCGAGAAATTGCCGCAGCGCGACAAGCGCCTCACGATGTTCCATCGAGAATCTTCCTGAAAAGGGACTGACGGGTAGCCGAACTCACCCCAACGGGGTGCTAACTCTACTGCATCGGAGCGGGGGCTTGCATGTTTCCGGGCGCGCTCTGCCGAACAGTTCCGGTTCGGCGCGGACCCTCTGCCTCGGCCCCGGGATGGCATCTGTTCCGGTCCGCGCCACCTGCGAGGCGATGAACGAATATGTCGCGCCGCCGCAATCCAGCGCGGTGGGGCTGTCGCTAGGCTATGCGTGACCTCGTGGTCGCCATGCGCCTGTCGAGTCCAGTCTTTCGCCTAGACTGCTTGGAACCCCGGCGCCGGTGCGCGCACAACCAACAACAAGTCCAGTGGAGCATTACCATGGCGTTCTTCACCGCGGCCAGCAAAGCCGACTTCCAGCACCAACTGCAAGCGGCCCTGGCGCAGCACGTCAGCGACAAGGCGCTGCCACAAGTGGCCCTGTTCGCCGAGCAGTTCTTCGGCATCGTCTCCCTCGACGAGCTGACCCAGCGTCGCCTCGGCGACCTGGCCGGCAGCACCCTGTCGTCCTGGCGCCTGCTGGAGCGCTTCGACCCCGCCAAGCCGGTGGTGCGGGTATACAACCCGGACTACGAGAAGCACGGTTGGCAATCGACCCACACAGCGGTGGAGGTGCTGCATGCGGACCTGCCGTTCCTGGTCGACTCGGTGCGCATGGAGCTGAACCGCCGCGGCTACAGCATCCACACCCTGCAGAACAGCGTGTTCAGCGTGAAGCGCAAGAAGAGCGGCGAGCTGCAGGAAATCCTGGCCAAGGGCAGCGCCGGCAAGGACGTGCAGCACGAAGCGCTGATGTACCTGGAGATCGACCGTTGCGCCAGCGCCAACGAGTTGCGCGCGCTGGAGAAGGCGATTCAGGAGGTACTTGAGGAAGTGCGCCTGGCGGTGGCCGACTTCGGCCCGATGAAGGCTAGGGCCGAGCAGCTGCTGGCCTGGTTGGACAAAGCCAAACTCAAGGTCGACGGCGCCGAGCTGGCTGAGGTGAAGACCTTCCTCGGCTGGCTGCTGGACAACCATTTCACTTTCCTCGGCTACGAGGAGTTCACCGTGGTCGAGGAGCAGGAGGGCGGGCATCTGGTGTACGACCCGGCGTCCCTGCTGGGCCTGTCCAAGCGCCTGCGCCCGGGCCTGACCAAGGAGGACGCGCACATCGAGGAGGAAGCGGTCGACTACCTGCGCCAACCGGTGCTGCTGTCCTTCGCCAAGGCTGCCACGCCGAGCCGCGTGCACCGGCCGGCCTACCCGGATTTCGTTTCCATCCGCGAGCTGGACGCCAAGGGCAAGGTGATCAAGGAGTGCCGCTTCATGGGCCTCTACACCTCCTCGGTCTACTCCCAGAGCGTCAGCCGCATTCCCTACATCCGCCGCAAGGTGGACGAGATCGCCGAACGCTCCGGCTTCGACCGCCAGGCCCACCTGGGCAAGGAACTGGAGCAGGTGCTGGAGGTGCTGCCGCGCGACGATCTGTTCCAGACCCCGGTGGACGAGCTGTTCAACACCGCCATCGCCATCGTGCAAATCCAGGAGCGCAACAAGCTGCGCCTGTTCCTGCGCCGCGACCCCTACGGCCGCTTCGCCTACTGCCTGGCCTACGTGCCGCGCGACGTGTACTCCACCGAGACGCGCCTGAAGATCCAGCAGATCCTCATGGACCGCCTGCAGGCCAGCGACTGCGAGTTCTGGACCTATTTCTCCGAGTCCGTGCTGGCGCGGGTGCAGTTCATCCTCAAGGTGGACCCGAAGAACCGCGTGCAGATCGACCCGGTGCGCCTGGAGAAGGAGGTCATCCAGGCCTGCCGTTCCTGGAAGGACGACTATGCCAGCCTGGTCGTTGAGAGCTTCGGCGAGGCCCAGGGCACCAGCGTGCTGGCCGACTTCCCGAAAGGCTTCCCGGCCGGCTACACCGAGCGCTTTGCCCCGCACTCGGCGGTGGTGGACATGCAGCACCTGCTCAGCCTGTCCGACAAGCGCCCGCTGGTGATGAGCTTCTACCAGCCGCTGACCCAGAGCGACCAGGAGCTGCACTGCAAGCTGTACCACGCCGACACGCCGCTGCCGCTGTCCGACGTGCTGCCGATCCTGGAGAACCTCGGCCTGCGCGTGCTGGGCGAGTTCCCCTACCGGTTGCGCCGCGCAGACGGCCGCGAGTTCTGGATTCACGACTTCGCCTTCACCACCGCCGGTGGCGTGAACGTCGACATCCAGGAGCTCAACGAGACCCTGCAGGAAGCCTTCGTGCGGATCGTAGAGGGCTTGGCGGAGAACGACGGCTTCAACCGCCTGGTGCTGACCGCCTCGATTCCCTGGCGCGACGTGGCGTTGCTGCGCGCCTACGCCCGCTACCTCAAGCAGATCCGCCTGGGCTTCGACCTCGGCTACATCGCGGCGACCCTGGTCAACCACGCCGACATCGCCAAGGAACTGGTGCGCCTGTTCAAGACCCGCTTCTACCTGGCGCGCAAGCTGTCCGCCGAGGACCTGGAAGACAAGCAGCAGAAGCTGGAGCAGGCCATCCTCGCCGCGCTGGACAACGTCGCCGTGCTCAACGAGGACCGCATCCTGCGGCGCTACCTGGACCTGATCAAGGCCACCCTGCGCACCAACTTCTACCAGCCGGGCGCCGACGGCCAGCCCAAGCACTACTTCAGCTTCAAGCTCAGCCCGCGACTGATCCCGGAAATCCCGCGGCCGGTGCCCAAGTTCGAGATATTCGTCTACAGCCCTCGGGTCGAGGGCGTGCACCTGCGCTTCGGCGACGTGGCGCGCGGCGGCCTGCGCTGGTCCGACCGCGAGGAGGACTTCCGTACCGAGGTGCTCGGCCTGGTCAAGGCGCAGCAGGTGAAGAACGCGGTGATCGTGCCCATGGGCGCCAAGGGCGGCTTCATCCCCCGGCGCCTGCCGGTCGGTGGTTCGCGCGACGATATCCAGGCCGAGGGCATCGCCTGCTACCGCATCTTCATCAGCGGCCTGCTGGACGTGACCGACAACCTCAGGGAAGGCAAGGTAGTGCCGCCGGAAGCCGTGGTGCGCCACGACCCGGACGACCCCTACCTGGTGGTCGCGGCGGACAAGGGCACCGCGACCTTCTCCGACATCGCCAACGGCATCGCCCAGGACTACGGCTTCTGGCTCGGCGACGCCTTCGCCTCGGGCGGTTCGGCGGGCTACGACCACAAGGGCATGGGCATCACCGCCAAGGGCGGCTGGGTCTCGGTGCAGCGCCACTTCCGCGAGCGCGGCGTCGACGTGCAGCGGGACCTGACCACGGTGATCGGCATCGGCGACATGGCCGGCGACGTGTTCGGCAACGGCCTGCTGCTGTCGGACAAACTGCAGATGGTCGCCGCCTTCAACCATATGCACATCTTCGTCGACCCCAACCCGGATGCGGCTCGGAGCTTCGTCGAGCGCCAGCGCCTGTTCGCCCTGCCGCGCTCGTCCTGGGCCGACTACGACGCCAAATTGATCTCCGAGGGCGGCGGCATCTTCCTGCGCAGCGCCAAGAGCATCGCCATCTCCCCGCAGATGAAGGAGCGCTTCGACATCGCCGCCGACAAGTTGGCGCCCACCGAGCTGATCAACGCGCTGCTCAAGGCGCCGGTGGACCTGATCTGGAACGGCGGCATCGGCACCTACGTGAAGTCGAGCAGGGAGACCCACGCCGACGTCGGCGACAAGGCCAACGATGGCCTGCGGGTCAACGGCAACGAACTGCGCGCCAAGGTGGTGGGCGAGGGCGGCAACCTGGGCATGACCCAGCTCGGCCGCGTCGAATACGGCCTCAACGGCGGTGCCAGCAACACCGACTTCATCGACAACGCCGGCGGCGTGGACTGCTCCGACCACGAGGTCAACATCAAGATCCTGCTCGGCGAGATCGTCGCCGCCGGCGACATGACTGGCAAGCAGCGCAACAAGCTGCTGGCCGACATGACCGACGACGTCGGCAAGCTGGTGCTCGGTAACAACTACAAGCAGACCCAGGCCCTGTCCCTGGCCGAGCGCCGCGCCCGCGAGCGGCTGGCCGAGTACAAGCGCCTGATGGCGGCGCTGGAGGCGGCTGGCAAGCTGGACCGGGCGCTGGAATTCCTGCCCTCCGACGACGAACTCAACGAGCGCGCCGCCAACGGTCGCGGCCTGACCCGGCCGGAGCTGTCGGTGCTGATCTCCTACAGCAAGATCGACCTCAAGGAGGCGCTGCTCAAGTCCCTGGTGCCGGACGACGACTACCTGGCCCGCGAGATGGAGACCGCCTTCCCGGCGCGCCTGACCCAGAAGTTCGGCGAGGCCATGCGCCGCCACCGCCTCAAGCGCGAGATCGTCAGCACGCAGATCGCCAACGATCTGGTCAACCACATGGGCATCACCTTCGTGCAGCGCCTGAAGGAGTCCACCGGCATGAGCGCGGCCAACGTCGCCGGCGCCTACGTCATCGTCCGTGACGTGTTCCGCCTGCCGCACTGGTGGCAGCAGATCGAGGCGCTGGACTACAAGGTGCCGGCCGAGCTGCAGCTGTCGCTGATGGACGAGCTGATGCGCCTGGGCCGCCGCGCCACCCGCTGGTTCCTGCGCAGCCGCCGCGAGGACCTGGACGCCGCCCGCGATGTCGGCCACTTCGCGCCGCGCGTGGCCGAACTGGCCGGGCGCCTGGACGAGCTGCTCGAGGGGCCGGCCCGCGAGCAGTGGCTGGCGCGCTACCAGGGCTTCGTCGAGGCTGGCGCGCCGGAGGAGCTGGCCCGCGTGGTGGCCGGCACCACCCACCTCTATACCCTGCTGCCGATCATCGAGGCTGCCGACGTCACCGGCCAGGACGCCAGCGAGGTAGCCACCGCCTACTTCGCCGTGGGCGGGGCGCTGGAGCTGTCCTGGTACCTGCAGCAGATCACCAACCTGCCGGTGGAGAACAACTGGCAGGCCCTGGCCCGCGAGGCGTTCCGCGACGACCTGGACTGGCAGCAGCGGGCCATCACCATCGCCGTGCTGCAGATGGCCGACGGTCCCAAGGACATCGAGGAACGGGTCGGCTACTGGCTGGAACAGCACCGGACTCTGGTACAGCGCTGGCTGGCCATGCTGGCCGAGCTGCGCGCCGCCACCGGCACCGACTACGCCATGTACGCGGTGGCCAACCGGGAGCTGATGGACCTGGCGCAGAGCGACAAGCAGGGCGTGTGCATCCCCTGACGCTCGGCTGACGCGGAAACGAAAAATCCGACGCCCGAAGATTCGGGCGTCGGATTTGGCTTTCTACCGGGTGGAAGGTGGGTTGGCCGTCAGCGCTGGGCCACCAGGTCTTCCAGGTGCGCGATCATGTCGTCGGGCTTGCCGACCAGCACGTCGCTTTCCAGCGCGTCGAGCACCACCTCGGCGGTGTTGCCGATCAGCGCGCCGGAGAGGCCGGTGCGGGCCACGGTGCCGATGATCGTCACCACCGCGCCGAGCTTGCTGGCGGTGTGCGGGATCAGCACGTCGGCCGGGCCTTCCTCGAGGTGCAGGCGGTCGTCGCTGATGTCGTACTCCTCCTGGAAGGCCTTGCACTGGGCACGGTAGCGCGCCTCGATGGTTTCCCGCAGCTGGAAGGTCGGGTCGGCGGCGGACAGCATGGGGGAGGGGTGCGCACTGATCACGTGCAGGGTGCCGTTGGCCAGCTTGGCGATGTCGTAGCCATTGCTGATGATGCCGGAGTGCAGGGTGCGGTGCTCGGCGTCGCCGTTGCCCACGTCCACCGCGGCGAGGATGATGCCGCCGGTCCAGGGGCGGTCGGTCTTGACCATCAGCACCGGGCTCGGGCAGTAGCGCAGCAGCTTCCAGTCCTCGGGGGTGATCAGCGCCTTCTTCAGCGGGTTGTCGGGCACGTGCTGCTTGATCACCAGGCCGCAGCCCTCGACCTGCTGGGCCGCGATGATGGTCTGGTAATAGCCTTCGTGCCAGGCCTGCTGGGTGGTGACGCTATAGCCTTCCTGCTGCAGGGTCGCCAGATGCTCGGCGAGATAGGCGCCGTGATCGCCCTTCTTGTCGCAGACCAGCAGGTGGAGATGCGACTGGGTCACACCAGCGATCAGCTTGGCGCGCTTGAGCGCCAGCTCCTCCGGATGTTGCGGGTTCATCACCACCAGAATGCTGCGTATGGCTTGCATGAGCGTTTCCCTGTGCAATGAGTCTTGGAATGCTGCCCACTATAGAGGTGGGCGGTGGTGGTGGCGTTGACCTGTATCACTGCCCGGCTGGTCCCGCGCACCCCGATCCGTATAATGGCCCGCCCCGCCGTCCCTGCCAACACCGATCCCCTGGACCCGTCGCCCGTGAACCTGCCCGAAATCCATCAATTCCTCGCCTGTCCCACGCCGGATGCCTGGGTGCAGGCGGCGCTGGCCGATCAGGAAACGCTGCTGATCGACCACAAGAACAACGAGTTCAAGGCGGCGTCCACGGCGATGGCGCTGATCGCCAAGTACAACCAAGCGCTCGATCTGGTCAACTTCATGTCGCGCCTGGCCCGCGAGGAACTGGTGCACCACGAGCAGGTGCTGCGCATCATGAAGAAGCGACGCATCGAGCCGCGCCCGGTCTCGGCCGCGCGCTATGCCTCGGGTTTGCGCACGCTGGTGCGCAACCACGAACCGCAGAAGCTGGTCGACACCCTGGTGGTCGGCGCCTTCATCGAGGCGCGCAGCTGCGAGCGCTTCGAGGCACTGGTGCCGCATCTGGACGAGGAACTGGGCAAGTTCTACGGCGGCCTGCTCAAGTCCGAATCGCGGCACTTCCAGGGCTACCTGAAGCTGGCCTACCAGTACGGCGAGGAAGCGGATGTGGAGCGGGTGGTCGAGCGGATGCGCGAGGCCGAGCGCGAGCTGATCGAGTCGCCGGACGAGGAGTTCCGCTTCCATAGCGGCGTACCGCACTCCTGATCGCTCAGGCTGGCGCGCATAAAAAAGCCGGACTCAAGGTCCGGCTTTTTCGTATTCGAGAAAGTGCTCAGGCGGCGACGAAGCTGGCCGAGTACGCCAGGGTGCTGCTCTGTACCTCGCCCAGCGTGTCGCGCACCACCTGCTTGGCCAAGCAGGCGCACTTGCCGCACTGGGTGCCCACGCCGAGGCTCTCGCGGACTTCACGGTAGCTGCAGCAACCTTCGTAGATGGCTTCGCGGATTTGGCCGTCGGTGACGCCCTGGCAGAGGCAAACGTACATGGCAGGCTCTTGAAACAGGTTCGATGCGACGGATACTAATGTTAATGAGAATGCTTGTCAAAGCGTGACGGAATATCTTCCTGTCTGAGTGTGTTTCCGAAAACGTCGGCATGTTTCAGTCAAAAAAACGCCGCATGGCTGCGGCGTTTTCTATGGGCGGGTGGCGAGGCTGGAGCTAGTGGTCGAACTCGTCCCAGCCGCCCATTTCCTTCCAGCGGTTGACGATGCCGCAGAACAGCTCGGCGGTCTTCTCGGTGTCGTAGCGCGCGGAATGCGCTTCCTTGCCGTCGAACTCGATGCCGGCGGCCTGGCAGGCCTTGGCCAGTACGGTCTGGCCATAGGCGAGACCGGCCAGAGTGGCCGTGTCGAAGCTGGAGAAGGGATGGAAGGGGTTGCGCTTGAGATCGCAGCGGGCCACGGCGGCGTTGAGGAAGCCGAGGTCGAAGCTGCTGTTGTGGCCGACCAGGATGGCGCGCTTGCAGCCATTGGCCTTGATCGACTTGCGCAGGCCCCGGAATATCTCGGTGAGCGCGTGCTCCTCGCTCACCGCCATGCGCAGCGGGTGATCGAGCTTGATGCCGGTGAACTCCAGCGCCGCCGGCTCGATGTTGGCGCCCTCGAAGGGCTCGATGCGGAAGAAATGGGTGTGGTCCGGGTAGAGGAAGCCGCCTTCGTCCATGGCGACGGTGGTGGCGGCGATCTCCAGCAGCGCGTCGGTGGCGGCGTTGAAGCCGCCGGTCTCCACGTCCACCACCACCGGCAGGTAGCCGCGGAAGCGAGCAGCCATCGGGTGGCGCGGGCCGGACGGCAGGCTGCCGTCGAGTTCGTCGTCGAAATTGTCTTCGCTCACGCTTGGTCCTCCAGCAGGCGCCATTGCAGCTTCTCGCCGGCGCGTAGCGGAATCACCCGGTTCTCGCCCAGCGGCAGCTCGCTCGGGCCGGTCCATTCCTCGCGCACCAGGGTGATGCGGTCGGTGTTGCGCGGCAGGCCGTAGAAGTCCGGGCCATGCAGGCTGGCGAAGCCTTCCAGCTTGTCCAGCGCACTGCGCTGCTCGAAGGCCTCGGCATACAGCTCGATGGCGGCGTGCGCGGTGTAGCAGCCGGCGCAGCCGCAGGCGGCTTCCTTGGCGTGCTGGGCGTGCGGCGCCGAGTCGGTGCCGAGAAAGAACTTCGGGTTGCCGCTGGTGGCGGCGTCCAGCAGGGCTTCCTGGTGGGTGTTGCGCTTGAGGATCGGCAGGCAATAGAAGTGCGGACGGATGCCGCCAACCAGCATGTGGTTGCGGTTGTACAGCAGGTGGTGGGCGGTGATGGTGGCGCCGACGTTGGCCGGCGCGGCCTTGACGAACTGTGCCGCGTCGCTGGTGGTGATGTGCTCGAACACCACCTTCAGCGTCGGGAAGCGCTCGACCACCCGGACCAGATGCTCATCGATGAAGCGCTTCTCGCGGTCGAACACGTCCACATCGGCGCGGGTCACTTCGCCGTGCACCAGCAGCGGCAGGCCGACCTCGGCCATGGCTTCCAGCACCGGGAAGATGTTGTCGATGCTGGTGACGCCGGAATCGGAGTTGGTGGTGGCGCCGGCCGGATAGAGCTTGGCGGCGTGCACGAAGCCGCTGGCCTTGGCGGCGCGCACGTCTTCGGCGGAAGTCTTGTCGGTGAGGTAGAGCACCATCAGCGGTTCGAAGCGGCTGCCGGCCGGGCGGGCGGCCAGGATGCGCTCGCGATAGGCATCGGCCTCGGCGGCGTTGCGCACCGGCGGCACAAGGTTGGGCATGATGATGGCGCGGGCGAAGGTCCGCGCGACATCGCGGACGGTATGCTGCAGGACGGCACCATCGCGCAGATGGATGTGCCAGTCGTCTGGGCGCAGCAGGGTAATGCGGTCGGACATGGGGATTCCCGGCAGGTAAAACGTGGGTGAATGCTACCAGTTTTGCTGCTTCCACGACCTATCAAGTTTCCGGCGCCGCTGCCGATACGGGCTATGAAAGCCGTATCTCCCCACGGAGCCGATCTTGCGCCAGCCCAGCCTCCTCCTGCTCAGCCTGTTTGCCAGCCTGCCCTGGTGCATGCCGGCCGCGGCCATCACGTTCCAGACGCGCATGGAGAAAGTGGAGTGGCAGGTCGAGGGTGACCAGTTCGAATGCCGCCTGAGCCAGCCGATCGCCGATTTCGGCAGTGGCGAGTTCGTCCGCCGCGCCGGCGAACAGGCGACGTTCCGCCTCAAGGCCCGCGAGCGCTGGATGGGCGCCGGCTCGGCGACGCTGCTGGCCGCCGCCGCGCCGTGGCAGCCGGGCAGGGGGGACATCAACCTCGGTACGCTGAGCGTCGGCAGCGGCGAGGTACCGTTCAACAGCAGCCAGGAGCAGGCCGGGCGCCTGCTCATCGGATTGATGGAAGGGCGCAGCCCACTGGTGCGCCACCGCACCCTGCAGGGCGGCGACAGCCTGGAAGTCCGGTTGCTGCCGGTCAAGTTCAACCAGGCCTACAACGACTACCTCAAGTGCACGGTCGGCCTGCTGCCGGTCAACTTCGACCAGATCCGCCAGACCCAGCTCGGCTTTCCCGGCGGTACCACCCTGGAGCCACTGGCCCAGGCCAAGCTCGACATCATCCTGGATTTCATGAAGGCCGACCCGAGCGTCAACCGCATCCAGCTCGACGGCCATGCCGACAACTCCGGCAACCGCCTGACCAATCGCGACGCCTCGCGCCGCCGCGCCGTGGCGGTGGAGGAATACCTCAGGGCCCACGGCGTCCCGGCCGAGCAGATCATCGTCCGCTTCCACGGCGAGCGTTACCCGCTGGTGAAGAACAACAGCGCGGCCAACCGGGCGAAGAACCGCAGGGTCACCATGACCCTGTCCCGCGAGCCGGTTATTGAACCGGCCCCCGAGGCCCAGTCGCCGGCCGCTCCCGCCCCGACGGAGCCGGCACCCGCCGCCGAAACGTCGGGTCCGTCCTCCGCATCCTGAAGTCGCCTGGGCAAATAAATCTGTCGCTTTGTCGCTAGTGTCTGTCGCGCCCCTGTAAATCATTCCGCACGGCCGGTAGAATCCCCGGTTTTCCGTACAACCCCCTGGAGTTGATTGGCATGGCGGACGTCAAAAAGGTAGTTCTGGCCTATTCCGGTGGCCTGGACACCTCGGTGATCCTCAAGTGGCTGCAAGACACCTATAACTGCGAAGTGGTGACCTTCACCGCCGACCTCGGCCAGGGCGAGGAGGTCGAGCCGGCCCGCGCCAAGGCTCAGGCCATGGGCGTCAAGGAAATCTACATCGATGACCTGCGCGAAGAATTCGTCCGCGACTTCGTGTACCCGATGTTCCGCGCCAACACCGTATACGAGGGCGAGTACCTGCTGGGTACCTCTATTGCCCGTCCGCTGATCGCCAAGCGCCTGATCGAGATCGCCAACGAGACCGGCGCCGACGCCATCTCCCATGGCGCCACCGGCAAGGGCAACGACCAGGTGCGCTTCGAGCTGGGCGCCTACGCGCTGAAGCCGGGCGTCAAGGTGATCGCGCCCTGGCGCGAGTGGGACCTGCTGTCCCGCGAGAAGCTGATGGACTACGCCGAGAAGCACGGCATCCCGATCGAGCGCCACGGCAAGAAGAAGTCGCCGTACTCCATGGATGCCAACCTGCTGCACATCTCCTACGAGGGCGGCGTGCTGGAAGACACCTGGACCGAGCACGAAGAAGACATGTGGAAGTGGAGCGTCTCCCCGGAGAACGCCCCGGACACCCCGACCTACATCGAGCTGACCTACCGCAAGGGCGACATCGTCGCCATCGACGGCAAGGAGCTGACCCCGGCGCAGGTGCTCACCGAACTCAACCGCCTGGGCGGCGCCAACGGCATCGGTCGCCTCGACATCGTCGAGAACCGCTACGTCGGCATGAAGTCCCGCGGCTGCTACGAGACCCCCGGCGGTACCATCATGCTCAAGGCCCACCGTGCCATCGAGTCGATCACCCTGGATCGCGAAGTGGCCCACCTGAAAGACGAGCTGATGCCCAAGTACGCCAGCCTGATCTACACCGGCTACTGGTGGAGCCCGGAGCGCCTGATGCTGCAGCAGATGATCGACGCCTCCCAGGCCGACGTGAACGGCGTGGTGCGTCTGAAACTGTACAAGGGCAACGTCATCGTGGTCGGCCGCAAGTCCGACGACTCGTTGTTCGACGCCAACATCGCGACCTTCGAGGAAGATGGCGGCGCCTACAACCAGGCGGACGCGGCGGGCTTCATCAAGCTCAACGCCCTGCGCATGCGCATCGCCGCCGGCAAGGGCCGCAAGCTGTTCTGATAAGCTGAACGCACCGAGCCAGACGAACCCCGGCCACGAGCCGGGGTTCTGTTTTTATAAGCCCGCACACGGGCAACGATGAGGAAAAACCGATGAGACTGCTGCATACCATGCTGCGCGTGGGCGACATGGACCGTTCCATCGCCTTCTACACCGAGGTACTGGGCATGACCCTGCTGCGTCGCAAGGAGTACCCGGACGGCCAGTTCACCCTGGCCTTCGTCGGCTACGGCAACGAAGCCGAGAACAGCGTGATCGAGCTGACCTACAACTGGGGCGTGGACCAGTACGAACTGGGCACCGCCTACGGCCACATCGCCCTGGAAGTGGAAGACGTCTACAAGGCTTGCGAGGACATCCGTTCCCGTGGCGGCAAGATCACCCGCGAGCCGGGCCCGATGAAGCACGGCACCAGCATCCTGGCCTTCGTCGAAGACCCGGACGGCTACAAGATCGAACTGCTGTCGCCCAAGCGCAACGACTGACGCACAGTCCCGCAAGGTGCGCATGGCGCACCCTACGGTTTTCATCGCGCGGAGATCACTCCTCGATGGCGCCCATGGCGGTGGTGTTGAAGCCGCCGTCGACGTAGAGGATTTCGCCGCTGATGCCCGAGGCCAGGTCGGAGCAGAGGAAGGCGCCGGCGTTGCCGACTTCCTCGATGGTCACGTTGCGGCGCAGCGGGGTCTGTTTCTCGTTGGCGGCGAGCATCTTGCGGAAGCTCTTGATGCCGCTGGCCGCCAGGGTACGGATCGGGCCGGCGGAGATGGCGTTGACGCGGGTGCCTTCCGGGCCGAGGCTGCCGGCCAGGTAGCGCACGCCGGCCTCCAGGCTGGCCTTGGCCATACCCATCACGTTGTAGTTGGGCATGGTGCGCTCGGCGCCCAGGTAGGAGAGGGTGAGGATGCTGCCGTTGCGGCCCTGCATCAGCTCGCGGCCGGCCTTGGCCAGGGCCACCAGGCTGTAGGCGCTGATGTCGTGGGCGATCTTGAAGCCTTCGCGGGTGGTGACTTCGGTGAAGTCGCCGTCCAGCTGGTCGCCCGGGGCGAAGCCGACGGAGTGGACGATGCAGTCCAGGCCGTCCCATTGCTTGCCCAGTGCTTCGAAGACCTTGGCGATCTCCTCGTCGCTGGCAACATCGCAGGGGAAGCACAGCTCGGGGTTGGAGCCCCAGCCGGCGGCGAACTCTTCGACGCGGCCCTTGAGCTTGTCGTTCTGGTAGGTGAAGGCGAGCTCGGCGCCCTCGCGGTGCATGGCGGCGGCGATGCCCGAGGCGATCGACAGTTTGCTGGCCACGCCAACGATCAGTACGCGCTTACCGGCGAGAAAACCCATGTGCGTTATTCCTCTTTCAGTGAGTCGGCGGTCGCCGGAGCCATGAACGCGGCTTCCAGCAACTGCCGGGTATAGGGGTGCTGCGGCGTGGCGAACACCTGCTCGGCCGGCCCCTGTTCAACCACCTTGCCCTGTTTCACCACCATCAGCTGGTGGCTCAGGGCCCTGACCACCGCCAGGTCGTGGCTGATGAACAGGTACGTCAGGTTGTACTTGGCCTGCAGCGAGCGCAGGAGTTCCACCACCTGGCGCTGCACCGTGCGGTCGAGCGCCGAGGTGGGCTCGTCCAGCAGGATCAGCGCCGGCTTCAGCACCAGTGCCCGGGCAATGGCGATCCGCTGCCGTTGCCCGCCGGAAAACTCATGGGGGTAGCGGTGCCGGGTATCCGGGTCCAGTCCCACCTCCTTGAGCGCGTCGATGACGGCCTGTTCCTGCTCCTCTTCGCTGCCCATGCCGTGGATGCGCAGGCCCTCGCCGACGATCTGGCCCACGCTCATGCGCGGGCTGAGACTGCCGAAGGGGTCCTGGAAGACCACTTGCATCTGCCGCCGCAGCGGCCTCACGGCCTTCTGCGACAGCCCGTCCAGCGCCTGGCCCTGGAAGCGGATGGCGCCTTGGCTGCCGAGCAGCCGCAGGATCGCCATGCCGAGGGTGGACTTGCCGGAACCGCTCTCGCCGACGATGCCCAGGGTCTGGCCCTGGGGCAGGCCGAAGTCGATTCCGTCCACCGCCTTCACATGGTCGACCGTGCGTCGCAGCACGCCCTTCTTGATCGGGAACCACACGCGCAGGTCGTCCACTTCCAGCAGCGGCGCGCCGGCGGGGTTGGCCGCCGGTTCGCCGCTGGGCTCGGCGCCGAGCAGTTCCCGGGTATAGGGATGCTGCGGAGCGCGGAACAATTCGTCACACGACGCCTGTTCGACGATGCGACCGCGCTGCATGACACATACGCGGTGGGCGATTCTTCGCACCAGGTTGAGATCGTGGGTGATCAGCAGCATGGACATGCCCAGGCGCGCCTGCAGGTCCTTGAGCAGGTCGAGGATCTTCAGCTGCACGGTGACGTCCAGCGCCGTGGTCGGTTCGTCGGCGATCAGCAGCTCCGGCTCGTTGGCAAGGGCCATGGCGATCATCACCCGCTGGCGCTGGCCGCCGGACAGCTCGTGGGGGTAGGCCTTGAGGCGCTTGGCCGGTTCGGGGATGCCGACCAGTTCCAGCAGCTCGATGATCCGCGCGCGCGCCGGCTCGCCGCTCAGGCCCTTGTGCCAGGCGAGGATTTCGCCGATCTGCTTGCCGATGCTGTGCAGCGGGTTGAGCGAGGTCATCGGCTCCTGGAACACCATGGCGATGTGGTTGCCGCGGATGCCGCGCAGCTTCTCCGGCGGCAGCTTGAGCAGGTCCTGCTCGCCGTAGCGGATGCTGCCGGCCGGATGGCGGGCCAGCGGGTAGGGCAGCAGGCGCAGGATGGAGTGGGCGGTGACCGACTTGCCGGAGCCGCTCTCGCCGACCAGGGCCAGGGTCTCGCCGCGGCGGATGTCGAAGCTGACGCCTTCGATCACCCGCTGGGCCTTGTCGCCGGATACAAACTCGACGGCCAGGTCGCGTACTTCGATGAGGTTGTTCGGATCGGTCATCTCATTTCCTCGGGTCGAAGGCATCGCGGGCGGCTTCGCCGATGAACACCAGCAGGCTGAGCATCAGGGCCAGCACGGCGAACGCGCTGATGCCGAGCCACGGCGCCTGCAGGTTGGCCTTGCCCTGGGCCACCAGCTCGCCCAGCGAGGGTTCGCCGGCCGGCAGGCCGAAGCCGAGGAAGTCCAGCGAGGTCAGGGTGCCGATGGCGCCGGTGAGGATGAAGGGCATGAAGGTCATGGTCGAGACCATGGCGTTGGGCAGGATGTGGTGGAACATGATGCCGCCGTTGCCCATACCCAGGGCGCGGGCCGCGCGCACGTACTCCAGGTTGCGGCCGCGGAGGAACTCGGCGCGCACCACATCAACCAGGCTCATCCACGAGAACAGCAGCATGATGCCCAGCAGCCACCAGAAGTTGGGCTGCACGAAGCTGGCCAGGATGATCAGCAGGTAGAGCACCGGCAGGCCCGACCAGACTTCCAGGAAGCGCTGCCCGGCCAGGTCGACCCAGCCGCCGTAGTAGCCCTGCAGGGCGCCGGCCAGCACGCCGATGAGCGCGCTGGCCAGGGTCAGCGCCAGGGCGAACAGCACCGACACGCGGAAGCCGTAGATCACCCGCGCGAGCACGTCGCGGCCCTGGTCGTCGGTGCCCAGCCAGTTCTGCGCCGAGGGCGGCGCGGGGGCCGGCACCTGCAGTTCGTAGTTGATGCTGGAGTAGCTGAACGGGATCGGCGGCCAGACCATCCAGCCGTCCTTCGCCGCGATCAGTTCCTGGATGTAGGGGCTCTTGTAGTTGGCTTGCAGCGGGAACTCGCCGCCGAAGGCGGTCTCCGGGTAGCGCTTGAGCACCGGGAAGTACCACTCGCCGTCGTAGCGCACGGCCAGCGGTTTGTCGTTGGCGATCAGCTCCGCGCCCAGGCTGAGCACGAACAGGACGAGGAACAGCCAGAGCGACCACCAGCCGCGCTTGTGGGCCTTGAACAGGGCGAAGCGGCGTCGATTGAGGGGAGAGAGCTTCATCGATCAGTTCTCCCGGCTTTCGAAGTCGATGCGCGGATCGATCAGCGTGTACATCAGGTCGCTCACCAGCTTGGCCAGCAGGCCGAACAGGGAAAAGATGAACAGGGTGCCGAACACCACCGGGTAGTCGCGGTTGACGATGGACTCGAAGCCCAGCAGGCCGAGGCCATCGAGGGAGAAGATCACCTCGATCAGCATCGAGCCGGCGAAGAAGATGCCGAGGAAGGCGGCCGGGAAGCCGGCGACCACGATCAGCATGGCGTTGCGGAACACGTGGCCGTAGAGCACGCGCCGGTCGGTCAGGCCCTTGGCGCGGGCGGTGACCACGTACTGCTTGCCGATCTCGTCGAGGAAGCTGTTCTTGGTCAGCAGGGTGAGGGTGGCGAAGTTGCCGATCACCAGGGCCGTCACCGGCAGGGCCAGGTGCCAGAAGTAGTCGAGAATCTTGCCGCCCAGGCTGAGTTCGTCGAAGTTGCCGGAGGTCAGCCCGCGCAAGGGGAACCAGTCCCAGTAGCTGCCGCCGGCGAACAGCACGATCAGCAGGATGGCGAACAAGAACGAGGGGATGGCATAGCCGACGATGATCGCCGAGCTGGTCCAGACGTCGAAGGCGCTGCCGTGGCGGGTGGCCTTGGCGATGCCCAGGGGGATGGAGACGAGGTAGGTGATCAGGGTGCTCCACAGGCCCAGGGAAATGGACACGGGCATCTTTTCCAGGATCAGGTCGATCACCGTGGCGTCGCGGAAGAAGCTCTCGCCGAAGTCCAGCTGGGCGTAGCTCTTGATCATCAGCCAGAAGCGCTCGGGAGCCGACTTGTCGAAGCCGTACATCTTCTCGATCTCGGCGATCAGCTCGGGGTCGAGGCCCTGGGCGCCACGGTAGTTGGAGCCGGCCACCGCGACCTCGCCGCCACCGCCGGAAACGCGGCCGGTGGCGCCGCCCGAGGCGGCGTCGAAGCCTTCCAGCTTGGCGATCATCTGCTCTACCGGGCCGCCCGGAGCCGCCTGGACGATGATGAAGTTGATCAGCAGGATGCCGAGCAGGGTGGGGATGATCAGCAGCAGGCGGCGGACGATATAGGCCAGCATCAAGGGGCTTCCTGCTCGGTGGTCTTGGCGGGCTTGCTGCGTGGTGGGGCCGCCGGCGCCTCTTCCCACCAGGTCATCAGGCCGTAGTCGTAGAGCGGGGTCACCGCCGGGCGGCCGAAGCGCTTCCAGTAGGCCACGCGCCAAGTGTCCACATAGTAGTTAGGCACTACATAGTGGCCCCAGAGCAGGGCGCGATCCAGCGCGCGGGCGTGGCTGATCAGCGCTTGCCGCGAGTCGGCGCGGATCAGGCCGTCCACCAGCTGGTCGATGGCCGGGTCGCGCAGGCCCATCAGGTTGCGGCTGCCGGGGTTGTCGGCGCTGGCGGAGTGCCAGAACTCGCGCTGCTCGTTGCCCGGCGAGTTGGACTGGGGCCAGATCGCCGAGGTCATGTCGAAGTCCCGCGAGCGCAGACGGTTGATGTACTGGGAGGTGTCGACCCGGCGGATCTGCAGGTCGATGCCCAGTTCCGCCAGGTTGCGCTTGAACGGCAGGATCACCCGCTCCAGGTTGGGCTGGAAGTTGATGAATTCGAAGGCCAGCTGCTTGCCGTCCGGGCCGATCATCTTGTCGTCCTCGATGCGGTAGCCGGCCTCGGTGAGCAGCTGGAAGGCGCGCCGGCTCTGTTCGCGGATGATGCCGCTGCCGTCGCTGACCGGCGGCTTGAACTCCTGGGTGAAGACCTCCGGCGGCAGCTTGTCGCGCAGCGGCTCCAGAATCTTCAGTTCGGCCTCGTCGGGCAGGCCGGTGGCCGCCATCTCGGAGTTGGCGAAGTAGCTGCCGGTGCGCTTGTAGGCGCCGTAGAACAGTTGCTTGCTGGCCCACTCGAAGTCGAACAGCTGGGCGATGGCCTCGCGCACGCGGCGATCCTGGAACATCGGCCGGCGCAGGTTGAACACGTAGCCCTGCATGCCGGCGGGGTTGTGGTTGGGGATGGCCGCCATCACGAAGCGGCCGGCGCGCAGGGCCGGGGAGTCGTAGCCGGTGTTCCAGTCCTTGGCCGAATACTCCAGGTTGACGTCGAACTGCCCGGCCTTGAAGCCCTCCAGGGCCACCTGGGTGTCGCGGTAGTAGTCGACGCGGATGCGGTCGAAGTTGTACAGGCCGCGGCTCACCGGCAGGTCCTGGCCCCACCAGTCCTTGACCCGCTCGAACTCGACGCGGCTGCCCGGCGAGACCTTGCCGATGCGATAGGGGCCGCTGCCCAGCGGCGGCTCCAGGCCGCCTCTGGAGAAGTCCCGGTCGGCCCACCAGTGCTTGGGCAGCACATGGATCTGGCCGAGGATCAGCGGCAGCTCGCGGTTGTCCTTGTGCTTGAAGTCGAAGCGTACGGTCAGCTTGTCCTCGGCCACCACCTTGTCCACGTCCGCGTAGTAGTGGCGGTACATGGGGTCGCCTTTCTCGACCAGGGTATTGAAGGTGAAGATGACGTCCTCGGCGGTCACCGGCTGGCCGTCGTGGAAGCGCGCCTTGGGGTTGAGGAAGAAGCGGACGTAGCTGTTGTCCTCGGCCTTGTCGATCTTCTCGGCCAGCAGGCCGTACTCGGTGAAGGGTTCGTCCGGCGAGTGGTAGGTGAGGCTGTCGTAGATCAGCGGCTCCACATCCACCGGGTTACCCTTGGGAATGTAGGGGTTGAAGCTGTCGAAGCCGCCGATCCCGCGCTGCCGCAGCAGGCCGCCCTTGGGCGCCTCCGGGTTGACGTAATCGAAGTGCTTGAAGTCCGCCGGGTACTTCGGCGGCTCGCCGTACAGGGTGAGGGCGTGCCTGGGTTCGGCCTGGGCGGCGCCGGCCAGGACCAGCAGGGCGGCGGCGCCGAGGGTGCGCAGGGTGGGGCTCATCGAACGGTCTCCGTGGGCTTCAGCCACCAGGCCCGCAGCCCGAGGGTGTAGGGCGGGGTGGTGACGAAGGCGAACCGGTTGCGGTACGCCAGACGATGGTGATTGATGTACCAGTTGGGAATGCTGTAGTGCTGCCAGAGCAGGACCCGGTCCAGCGCGCGGGCGGCCGAGACCTGTTCTTCGCGGGTCTGGGCGGCTAGTAGCTTGTCGAGCAGGGCGTCGACCACCGGGTGGCGCACGCCCGCGTAGTTCCTGCTGCCCTTGACGCCGGCCTGGCTGGAGTGGAAGTACTGCCACTGCTCCAGGCCGGGGCTGAGGTTCTGCGGCAGGGTCATGAGGATCATGTCGTAGTCGAACTGGTCGAGGCGCTGCTTGTACTGGGCCCGGTCCACGGTGCGCAGGCTGGCGCGGATGCCGATGCTGGCCAGGTTCTCGGTGTA
Source organism: Pseudomonas sp. GD03875 (assembly GCF_029840585.1). Taxonomy (NCBI): domain Bacteria; kingdom Pseudomonadati; phylum Pseudomonadota; class Gammaproteobacteria; order Pseudomonadales; family Pseudomonadaceae; genus Pseudomonas; species Pseudomonas sp. GD03875. Next base: position 25,726 of record NZ_JAOCCV010000013.1, read on the forward strand.
GGGCTGGAGGATGCGTTCCAGGTTGGGGTTGACCAGCAGTATCTCGAAGCGCAGGGGCTGGCCCTTGGCGTTGACCAGGCGCTGGCCGGAAGGTTTCCAGCCGGCCTCGGCGAGCAGACCCAGGGCGCGGCGCAGGGTCTCCCGAGGGATGCCGCGACCGTCGGTGGCGGGCAGGGCGAAGGGCTCGGTGAACAGCTTGGCCGGCAGTTGCTTGCGGTAGGGCGAGAGCACTAGCCACTCGCCGCCCTCCGGCTTGCCGGTGGCGGAGAACTCGCTGTTCGGGTAGTAGCTGGTGCTGCGCTTGTAGGCGCTGTTGAACAGGGCGCGGTTGGTCCACTCGAAGTCGAACATCAGGCCCAGCGCCTCGCGCACCTTGCGCTGGGCGAAGATGTCGCGGCGGCTGTTCATGAACAGCGCCTGGGTCTGGGTGGGGATCTGGTGCGGGATTTCGGCGCGGATCACGTCGCCGCGGGCGATGGCCGGGAAGCGGTAGCCGTTGGCCCAGTTCTTCGCCTGGTGCTCGATGTAGAAGTCGAATTCGCCGGCCTTGAACGCCTCGAAGGCCACGTTGCTGTCGCGGTAGAACTCCACCTCGACCCGGTCGAAGTTGTACTTGCCGCGGTTGACCGCCAGCTTCGCCCCCCACCAGTCCTTGACCCGCTCGAACACCAGGCGCCGCCCGGGGTCCACCTGGACGATGCGGTAGGGCCCGCTGCCCAGCGGCACGTCGAAGCTGGTGGCCTTGAAGTCGCGCTTCTTCCAGTAGTGCTGGGCCAGCACCGGCAGTTCGCCCAGGCGCAGGATCAGCAGCGGGTTGCCGGCGCGCTTGAACACGAAGCGGATGCGGTGGCGGCCGAGGATGTCGACCCTTTTGACTTCCTGCAGGTTGGTGCGGTACTGCGGATGACCGTCCCTGACCAGGGTGCGGTAGGAGAAGGCCACGTCGTAGGCGGTGATCGGCTGGCCGTCGTGGAAGCGGGCTTCCTTGCGCAGGTTGAACACCACCCAGCTGCGGTCCTCGTTGTATTCCACGCTCTTGGCGATCAGGCCGTAGCTGGAGGCCGGCTCGTCGCCCGAGGGATCGTAGGGGCCGGTGCCCACCATCAGCGGCTCGTTGAACTCGCTGACCCCGTATTGCAGGAAGTTGGGCGCCGCCGACGGACTGCTGCCCTTGAAACTGTAGGGATTGAGGGTGTCGAAGGTGCCATAGGCCATGATCCGCAGCGTGCCGCCCTTGGGCGCAGCGGGGTCGACCCAATCGAAGTGGGTGAAGCTCGCCGGGTACTTGAGCATGCCGAACTGGGCGTAGCCATGGCTCTCGCTGAGGGTCGCCAGGGCGGGGAAGCTCATGGCCAGGCCAAGGATCAGCGAGAGCAGGAGACGCATCGGGTGCGGAGTCCGGTCCATTGGGCTTCTGGCGGCATATAGAGGCAGGGTGCTGGTTTTTCGCTGCGGTTGGCGGCGGATGATCGCCGATTTGCACGGGCATGCCGACCGATTGTTTGCCGGTACAGTAACAGCTTGTATCCGCTGGAAAAAGAGCACCTTCCACGCGGCTTGTGCCATCATTTTGCCTACACTTGAACGAGATGAAACGAGGTCGCTGTCTTGGCGGAACGCAGTATCGGGTTACAGGCATGGATCGACAGATTGAACCAGGCGGAACTGCCTGCGCTCGCCGCCGTGGTGCAGGACCTGCATCGCCTGTCCCAGGCCGACCGGGCCTCGGTGCAGCAACTGGCCGACGTGTTGCTGCGCGACGCCTCGCTGACCTCCAAGGTGCTGCGGGTCGGTAACAGCGCCTACTACAACCCCTCCCAGGAAAGCATCCGCACCATCTCCCGGGCCATTGTGCTGATCGGCTTCGACAACGTGCGCCTGATCGGCATGTCGGTGTGCCTGATCGACAGCCTGCTGGCGAAGGCGCCGCGCGAGCAGCTGCAGATGCTCCTGGCGCGCTCCTTCCACGCCGCGGTGCAGGCACGCAACATCGCCGGCTACGTGCTGAGCCGCAGCGAGGAGGAGGTGTTCATCGCCGCGCTGCTGCATACGGTGGGCGAACTGGCGTTCTGGGCCAGCGGCGGCGCCCAGGCTGACGAGCTGGCCGTCGCCCTGGAGCGGCCCGGCATGGACCCGGACGAGGCCGTGCGGGAGGTGCTTGGCACCAGCTTCCGTCAACTGACCCAGGGCCTGGTGCGGAGCTGGAACCTGGGCGAACTGGCCGCTTTCGCCCATGGCGGTGGCAACCAGCACGATCCGGCGGTGCGCGCCATCGGCCTGGGCGTGAAGATCAGCGAAGCGGCGCTGGAGGGCTGGGACTCGCCGGAGATGGAGCAACTGGTGCAGCAGGTGGCCGAGTTCACCGGCGTCAGCCCCGAGGACGCGCTGCGGCAGGTGCTGGAAAGCGCCCGGGAGACCGTGGAGGTGGCCACCACCTTCGGTGCCGGCCAGCTGTGCCGGCTGATTCCCGATACCGATCCGGAGCAGATCCGCCTCCAGCAGCAGGAGCGCAAGGCGCGCCTGCTGCAGCCCGACCAGCTGGTGTTGCAACAGGCCCTGCAGGACCTGGGCATGATGGTCAGCAGCAAGGCCGACGTCGGCATGATCCTCGACACCCTGCTCAAGGGCCTGCACCGGGGCGCCGGGCTGGAGCGGGTGATGCTGGCGGTGCTGGCCGACGGCCAGACCCGTTTCCGGGTCAAGCGGGCGATAGGCGAGGGCACCGAGCGCTGGCTGAGCGACTTCCAGCTGCCGGCGTCCCAGGTCGAGCAGCCGCACATCTTCAGCTACGTGCTGCGCAACCGCGAGGCGCTGTGGATGGGGGTGCCGGCCAGCTACAACCTGGCCGAGCTGGTGACCCTGCCGATGCGCCAGCAGCTGGGGCAGGGCATGTTCTTCATCGCGCCGCTGCTGGCCGGCAGCCGCGAGATCGGCGTGCTGTACGCGGACTGCCGGGTTTCCGGGCGGGCGCTGAAGCACGAGCAGTTCGTCGCCTTCCAGCGCTTCGCCCAGCTGACCGTGCGCTGCCTGGAGGCGTTGGGCAAGCGCTGACGACAGGGCTATGTCCCCGTGCGGCCAAGACCTCTAGCCGAACACTGCAGCTGCCTGCGCCTGGATTATTCCTTCGGGCCAGCGCAAGCGCTGTTCAGCGATACAGCTGCTGTCCCGCCTGCGCGGGGATGGCGAGGTGGGAGTGGAGCCCTTCCGAGAACCGTCATTCCCGCGCAGGCGGGAATCCAGAAGATTGCACTGCAACGCGTAACAGGTACGCAGCCAACGAAAAGGCTATGTACCCGCTACGTGTTGGTGGCGCAATTCTGCTCTTGTGGGAGCGGCTGGGTGGCATCCCGATTGGCCGCGATGCTTTGTTGTCAGCCCCGTTCGCGGACAAGTCCGCTCCCACAGGGGCAATGGCGCGGAAAATGCCTTAACTGACAGGCATTAGCCTCGGGCGGCCTTGTTGTCAGTCGAGGTACAGCGTGAGGGTCTGCCCCGGCTTGAGCGCGCGGCTGTCGCTGCGCGGGTTCCAGCGCTGGATGTGCTCGACGTTGACCTTGAAGCGCTGGGCGATCAGGTACATGGAGTCGCCGCTCTTGACCTGATAGTAGGTCACGTTCTGCCGAGCCTTGCTGCCGCCGGCGGCCACCGAGTTGCCGGTGCCGCCCGAGCCGCCGCGGATGTCCAGCATCTGGCCGAGGCTCAGCTTGCTGCCGGCGTTCAGGCCGTTCCAGCGCTGCAGGTCCTTGAGCGAGACGCCGTGGGCATTGGCGATCTGCCAGAGGTTGTCGCCGCGCTTCACCTTGTAGCGCTGCGGATGGCTGGCGGGCGGCGGCGCCTTGGCCACCTGCTCGTGCAGCGCCCGCACCGGCTCGCGCCCGCCCGCGGACGGGATGGTGAGGACCTGGCCGACCCGCAGGTGGTTGCCGCTCAGCTTGTTGACGTCCTTCAGGGCGTTCACCGTCAGGTGGTGGCGGTTGGCGATGCTGTGCAGGTTGTCGCCCGCGCGCACCCGGTATTCCTGCCACTGCACCAGTTCCTGGGGTTTCATCAGCGAGAGGCTGGCGTTGAACTGCTCGGCCTTGTCGATGGGCACCAGCAGGTGCTGCGGGCCGTCCATGGTGATGCCTTTCTTGAAGGCCGGATTGAGGCTCTCCAGCTCGTCCTCTTCCATGTCGACCATGGCCGCCAGCCGCGCCAGGTCCAGCCCGGGCTTGCTCGCCACCTGCTGGAAGTAGGGTTCGTTGGCGATGGGGCTGAGGGCGACGCCGTAGGCCTCCGGCGACATGACGATCTGTGACAGGGCCAGCAGCTTGGGCACGTAGTCCTGGGTTTCCTTGGGCAGCGGCAGGTTCCAGTAGTCGGTCGGCAGGCCGAGCTTCTGGTTGCGCTCGATGGCCCGGCTCACGGTGCCCTCGCCGGCGTTGTAGGCGGCCAGTGCCAGCAGCCAGTCGCCGTTGAACATGTCGTGCAGGCGGGTGAGGTAGCTCAGCGCCGCGTTGGTCGAGGCGGTGATGTCGCGACGGCCGTCGTACCAGTTGGTCTGGCGCAGGTTGAAGTGGCGGCCGGTGGAGGGGATGAACTGCCACAGGCCGACCGCGTGGCTGCGCGAGTAGGCGTAGGGGTTGTAGGCGCTCTCGATCACCGGGAGCAGGGCCAGCTCCATCGGCATCTTGCGCTCTTCCAGGCGCTCGACCACGTAGTGGATGTACAGGCTGCCGCGGGTGCTGGCGTTTTCCAGGAAGGAGGGGTTGCTGACGAACCACAGGCGCTGGTTCTCGATGCGCGGGTTGATGCCGATCTCGTCCTGCAGCCCGAAGCCATCGCGCATCCGCACCCAGATGTCCTTGGGCACTTCCGGCTCGACCGCTTCGGCGAGCCACTGGGGCTCCTGCTGCAGGGTCACAGCGGGGTCGGTATCGCGGCTCTGCTCGACCGGGGCCGTGCTCTGGCAGCCTGCCAGGCCCATGCATGCCATTACCGCCAGAGCCCTTGCCCGTCGCGTCAGTTCCGTTGAATCAAGGGTTCCGAAAGGTAATAAAAACATTGTTATCTAGTATCTGTCGGCCCAAAAAAGTGGAGGGATTCTAGAAACGGCCCCCAGGGTGGTCAAGTTTTCACCAGCCCGCCGACGGGTCTCTAGGTCACCTTGAACTGGTCCTTCCAGCCGCGCAGCGCAGCGAAGACCTCGTCTTCCGTACGCTGCCGGGCGCCGTCCCGCTCGTCGATTTTTTCTTTAATGGATGTTTCGCCGCAGCGCAGGAAGGGGTTGGTCGCCTTCTCCAGGCCGATGTTCGACGGCAGGCTGATCCGCCCGGTCGCGCGCCAGGCGCTGACTTCCTCGAAGCGTTGCGCGACGGCCGTATTGCCCGGCTCCGCGGCACGCGCGAAGTGCAGGTTGCTCAGGGTGTATTCGTGGGCGCAGTAGACGCGGGTGGCGTCCGGCAGGGCGGCCAGGCGCCGCAGCGACGCGTTCATCTGCTGCGGCGTGCCCTCGAACAGGCGGCCGCAGCCGGCGGCGAACAGGGTGTCGCCGGAAAACAGCCAGCCTTCCTCGGCTTGGTGGTAGGCAATATGGCCCAGGGTATGGCCGGGCACCGCGTGGACGACGAAGTGGCGGCCGAGCACCTCGATCCGCGCGCCGTCGTCGAGCGCCACGTCGCGGGAAGGTATGTTCTCCCGCGCGGGGCCAGATACCCGGGCGCCAGTGGCGTCCTTGAGCCGGGTCACTCCGCCCACGTGGTCGGGGTGGTGGTGGGTGACGAGGATGTCGTCGAGCCGCCAGTCCGGGTGGGCGGCCAGCCAGTCCAGCACCGGCTGGGCATCGCCCGGGTCGACCACGGCGCAGCGGCGGGTGGTGGCGTCCTGCAGCAGCCAGATGTAGTTGTCGCTGAAGGCGGGAAGGGCATCGATCCGGTACATGTTCGGGGTCGCCATTTGGGGAGCAATGGCGCATCTTAAGCGCAACAACCCGCCACGATCTGCTGCGCGTCGGCCAAACGATGGAGAAAGCGTCCTCGGAGTGTTCATTTATCACTCGTAAACTGCGCTTCCTCGGCCACGTTCTCCATCGTTCATCTCTGGCTTGCGAGATCGTTATCTACGTCCTGCTCGTTCATGGAGGCTGCGATGAGCGAACCCTTCGCCCAGGCCGATGCCGACTGGCTGCAACTGACCCGCGCCGCCCGCGAGTGGCTGGCCTCGCCCCACGGCGAGCTGCTGCTGATGGAGGAGCGGCAGGCGCTGGACGAGGAGCTGGCGCGCTATTTCGGCGGCTATCTGGTGCACTACGGCCCGGCCGAGGCCGAGCCGCCCAGCGCGCCGCAGATCCGCTGCAACGTACGCCTGGGCGCGCCGCTGGCCGGCGTGCACATCGCCTGCGAGGAGCAGGCCTGGCCATTGGGCGAGCACGCCGCCGACGTGGTGGTGCTGCAGCACGGGCTGGACTTCTGCCTCTCGCCCCACGGCCTGCTGCGCGAGGCGGCGCGCAGCGTGCGCCCCGGCGGCCACCTGCTGATCACCGGGGTCAACCCCTGGAGTACCTGGGGGCTGCGCCACTACTTCGCCCGCGACGGCTTCCGCCAGGCCCGCTGCATCTCGCCCAGCCGCCTGGCGGACTGGCTCAGCCTGCTGGGCTTCGCGCTGGAGAAACGCCGCTTCGGGTGCTATCGTCCGCCGCTTTCCGCGCCGGCCTGGCAGGCGCGGCTGGCCGGACTGGAGCGCTGGGGCGCGCGCATGCACGCGCCTGGCGCAGGGTTCTACCTGCTGGTGGCACGCAAGCTGGTGGTCGGCCTGCGGCCGCTGCGCCCGCCGCAGCGCGCCAGCATGGGCAAGCTGGTGCCGATGCCCGTGGCCAAGGTGAGCCGGTGCGATTCCGAGGAATAGGGCCGGTTGGCGCTTGTCACGGCCCTTCCAGTTGCGCGTTGAAACGCCAACAGACCTGCAGAGCATTCGATGAGCGAAGAAATAGTCGAGATCTACACCGATGGCGCCTGCAAGGGCAATCCCGGTCCCGGTGGCTGGGGCGCGCTGCTGATCTACAAGGGTGCGGAGAAGGAGCTGTGGGGCGGCGAGCCCAACACCACCAACAACCGCATGGAGCTGATGGCGGCGATCTGCGCGCTGATCGCCCTGACCCGGCCCTGCCGGGTGCGTCTGGTCACCGACTCGCAGTACGTGATGAAGGGTATCCAGGAGTGGATGCCGAACTGGAAGAAGCGCGGCTGGAAGACCTCCACCAAGGAGCCGGTGAAGAACGCCGACCTGTGGCAGGCGCTGGACGAGCAGGTCAACCGCCACCAGGTCGAGTGGCGCTGGGTGCGTGGCCACACCGGCCACCCCGGCAACGAGAAGGCCGACCAGCTGGCCAACCGCGGCGTGGACGAAGTGCGGGCGATGAAGTCCGCATAGCCTCCCGTGGGAGCGGCCTTGGCCGCGAAATTCTCGAATGAAACCGGATCGCCGCCCCGCACACGCAGGATTGCGCCGCCTGCACGTTATCGAGACATGGTCTCTCCCGACCGCTTTCCCTTCCGTTGACCTCCGTCATGGCGCCGATCCCGCCCGGCCGCATCATGGCTGCGACATAGGCATCGCACGCCGGGGCGCCGAGGAGAGAACATGCTGTACCTGCTGCTGAAATTCACCCACCTGGCAGCGGCCGCCTGTTTCATCGGCGGCGTGTTCTTCGAGGTGATGATCCTCAGCCGCGCCGCCCGCACCCTGGAGCCCGCGCCGCGCGAGCAGCTGTCCAAGGCCCTGGGTCAGCGCGCCCGCCAGGTCATGCACTGGGTGGTGCTGGCGCTGTACGGCGCCGGCCTGGGGCTGGCCTGGCACTACCGGAGCGCGCTGGCGCAGCCCTTCGCCAGCAGCTTCGGCACCCTGCTGACCCTGAAGATCTGCCTGGCCCTGAGCATCCTCGGCCACTTCCTCGGCGTGGTCTTCCTGATGCGCACCGGGCGCATGACCCCGGCCCGCTCGCGACTGATCCACCTCAGCGTGCTGGCGCAGATGCTCGGCATCCTGTTCCTGGCCAAGGCGATGTTCGTGCTGAGCTGGTAGCCGCTCAGAAGGTGCGGGTCGCGGCGCTCGCCAGCTGCTGCAGGTAGGGCAGGTCGCACAGCACCCACTGGCGCAGGCGGCCGCGCACCCGGCCGGCCTGCTGCCAGTCGGACAGCAGCCGGCTGAGCGATTCCGGGCGGATGCCCAGGTGGGTGGCGAGCTGGCGCTGGCTGATCGGCAGGCTGAGGTTGTCGCCCTGGCGCCGGTGCAGGCCGAGCAGGTAGGCGGCCAGGCGCTGGGACGCCGAGCTGGCGGTCAGCCAGTCCACTTCGTTGACCTGGCGGTACAGGCGCAGGCTGAGGCTTTCCAGCATGCGCATGGCCAGCGGCGGGTGGCTCTCGCAGGCCTTGCGCAGCGCCGCCCGGCTCAGGCGGTAGAAGGCGCTGTCGCACTGGGCGCGGGCGTTCATCGGGTAGCGGCCGTGGGGCATGAACATGGCGGCCTCGGCGATCAGCTGGCCGTCGCGGAACAGATGGAAGACCCGCTCCTCGCCCTCGCTGGTGAAACGCATCATCTCCACGCAGCCCTGGCGCACCAGCAGGAAGTGCTCGGCCGCCTCGCCCTCGCGGAACAGCAGTTCGCCGGCTTCGGCCCGCAGGCAGGTGGCCGAGGCGGTGAGGGCCGCCATCAGCTCGGCGGGCAGATCGGCGAACAGGGGAACTGACGACAGCAGCTGGCGGCATTCGCCGCAATCTGCCCGGGACTTAACATTTGTCATTGGTAGCTGGCGTGCCGGCGGTGATGATGCGCGAATGAAGATAAGACTTATTCGCGAATCATTCAATCGACGTGCCGCCCGGCTGCTCGTCTCCCTGTGGCTGGCCGGATGCGCCGCCTCGCTCGCGCCCGCCGTGGCCGCGAAGGAGGAGGTCCTGCGCCTGGCCGGTCCTGCCGCGGTGGTCAGCTTCCCGCTGCTGCACATGGTCGAGAGCGGGGCGCTGGAGGAGCATGCGCAGCGGGTCGAATTCCGTCTGTGGCAGAACCCGGACCAGCTGCGCGTGCTGCTGGCCAACGACGAGATCGACTACAGCGCGGCGCCGGTCAACCTGCCGGCGCTGATGGCCGGGCGCGGCCAGCCGGTGCGCCTGCTCAACGTGTCGGTGTGGGGCATCATCTGGCTGGTCAGCCGCGACCCGGCGGTGCAGGGCTTCGCCGACCTGAAGGGCAAGGAACTGGCGCTGCCGTTCCAGCGCGACCTGCCGGCGATCCTGGTCGACGAACTGCTGCTCAGCCACGGCCTGCAGGCGGGACGCGACCTGACCCTGCGCCCGGTGCGCGACGGCCAGGACGCCCAGGCGCTGCTGCTGGCCGGCCGCGCCGACCACGCGTTGCTGGTGGAGCCCGCCGTGTCGCTGCTGCTGTGGCGCAACCAGCAGCAGAAGGGCGCGCCGCTGTTCCGCGTGCAGAGCCTGGAAAGCGCCTGGAAGCAATCCTTCCCCGCGCAGCCCGAACTGCCCCAGGCCGGGCTGATGGCCAGCGCGCGGATGGCTGACCGGCGCGAGCTGGCCCGCGCCGTGGTCGACGCCTATGGCGAGTCCGCGCGCTGGTGCAGTGCCCAGGCCCGCGAGTGCGCGGAGCTGGTCCACCGCCACCTGCCGCACCTGCCGGTTGCGGCCATCGAGCAGTCCATCCGCGTCACCCGCCTGGAAAGCCGCACCGCCAGCGAGGCCCGCGAGCCGCTGGAGGCGCTCTACCGGCTGATCGCCGAGCGCCATCCCCAGGCCATCGGCGGCGCGATGCCGGCCGCCGGCTTCTACGGGCCGTGACGATGAACGATATCCGACCCACCTCCCGGCGTTGGGCGCTGCTCGGCGGCGCACTGATCCTGCTCGGCTGGCAGCTGCTGGCGATGCGCCTCGGCCCGCTACTGATGGCCACCCCGCTGCAGACGCTGGACGCCATGTGGCGGCTGCCGTTCGAGGCCGACTTCCGCCTGCACGCCGGCGCCAGCCTGCTGCGTATTGGCCTGGGCGTCGGCCTGGGCTGCCTGCTCGGTTTCTGCCTGGGCCTGCTGGCGGGGCTGGATGCGCGCCTGCGCGGCCTGCTGGAGCCGCTGCGCTGGCTGCTGATGGCCACACCGCCGGTGGTGGTGGTCGTGCTGGCCATGCTCTGGTTCGGCCTGGGCTCGGCGATGGTGGTGTTCATCAGTGTGCTGATGCTGGCGCCCGGCATGTACGTGAACACGGTCAAGGGCATGCTGATGGTGGACCGCGGCCTGTTGGAGATGGCCCGGGTCTACCGCTTCGGGCCGTGGCAGAAGCTGCGTCATCTCTATGTGCCCGCCCTGGCGGCGCCGCTTGGCGCGGCCCTGCTGATCGCCACCTGCGGCGGCGTGCGCCTGGTGGTGATGGCCGAGGTGCTGGGCGCCGAGAGCGGCGCCGGCTTCGCCCTGGCCAACGCGCGCAGCACCTTCGACAGCGCCGGTCTGTACGCCTGGACCCTGCTGATCCTGCTGCTGGTGGCGGGCCTGGAGTTCGCCCTGCTGCAGCCGCTGCAACGGCGCATGGGGCGCTGGCAGGAGCCTGCCCATGCTTGACTGGCACGCCATCGACCTGCGCCTGGGCGGCCGCCCGGTGCTGAACGGCGTCGACTTCCGGGTGCGGGCCGGCGAGCGGGTCGGCATTCTCGGCCCGAGCGGCGCCGGCAAGAGCAGCCTGCTGCGGCTGGCCGCCGGCACTCTCAAGGCCCGGCGCGGCACCCTGGGCAACAGCTTCCGCCATGCCGTGCTGGCCTTCCAGGAGCCGCGCCTGCTGCCCTGGTGCCGGGTCGCCGAGAACCTGGAGATCCCCCTGCGCGCGGCCGGCCGCGACCCGGCGACGGCGCGGCGCCTGGCCGCCGAGTGGCTGGCGCGCGTCGGCCTGGGCGAGCAGGCCCGGGCCTGGCCCAACCAGCTCTCGGGTGGCATGGCGCAGCGCGTGGCGCTGGCCCGGGCGCTGGCGGTGGAGCCGGACCTGCTGCTGCTCGACGAACCCTTCAGCGCGCTGGACCCCGCCCTGCGCAAGACCCTCGGCGAACTCTGCCGCGACTGGCTCGATGCCTCCGGCGCGGCCCTGCTGTGCGTCAGCCACCATCCCGCCGAGCTGGTGGGCCTGGTCGACCGCTTCGTGCTGCTCAGCGGCGGCGCGCTGCGCGAGTTCGACCCCGCCGGACGCACGCCGGACAAGGTGGCCAGCGCGCTCCACCAGACCCTGATGACCCTGGAGGCACCGCAGCCATGAGCTATCCCATCCTGCTGACCCTGCACCTGTTCGCCGCGCTGATCTTCATCGGCACGGTGTTCTTCGAGGTGCTGATCCTCGAAGGCGTGCGCAAGCACGTGCCGCCCGCGGTGATGCGCGAGGTGGAGCAGGGCATCGGCAAGCGTGCGCGGCGCCTGATGCCCTGGGTGCTGCTGGTGCTGTTCAGCGCCGGCCTGGGCATGGTCTGGGTGCGCTACCTGCCGCTGCTGGCCGACCCGCTGGCGACCTCCTTCGGCACCCTGCTGACGCTGAAGATCACCCTCGCCCTGAGCGTGCTCGGGCACTTCTTCACCGCCATGTACCTGCTGTTCAGCGGGCGCATGAATTCCACCTATTTCCGCCGCATCCACCTGAGCGTGTTCACCCACATGGTCGGCATCGTGCTGCTGGCCAAGGGCATGTTCTACCTGAGCTGGTGAGCCGATTTCCTGTTCTGACGGAGTTGTGTCATGAGTCGATCCTTCACCTTGAAACGCCTGCCCCTGGCGATCCTGAGCGCGCTGCCCCTGGCCGTCGCGGCCGCCGACAACGTGGAGCTGGAGCCGCTGCGGATCAGCGGCCAGCGCCAGGCGCCGGCCAGCCAGTCCGTGGAGGCCGCGCGCGAGCGGCTGGCCCGCGTGCCGGGCGGCACCAACCTGGCCGAGCCGCAGGCCGAGACGCGCCTGGCGACCCTGCGCGATGCGCTGGACTACCAGCCGGGCCTGGTCATCCAGGACTTCTTCGGCGGCACCGACCAGCCGCGCCTGAACATCCGCGGCTCGGGCATCCAGAGCAACCCGGTCAACCGCGGCGTGCTGTTGCTGCAGGACGGCCTGCCGCTCAACGAGGCCGACGGCTCCTTCGTCATCGGCCTGCTGGAACCACGCAACGCCGCCTGGATCGGTGCCCGGCGCGGCGCCAACGCCGGCAGTCCCGGCGCCACCACCCTGGGTGGCGAACTGGAGTTCGGCTCGCTGACCGGCGCCGACGAGGCCGGTCGCCTGCGCGTCGAAGGCGGCAGCTTCGGCCGCTACGCCCTGCAGGCCGCTGCCGGCCTGGCGGCGGGCGGGCACGATGCGCGGGTCAGCGTCAGCCAGGACGAGTACGATGGCTATCGCCACCACTCCGCCTCGCACCGCACCCTGGTGCAGAGCAACTTCGGCCTGGACCTGGGCAATGGCGTGGAGAACCGCAGCTACCTGTCCTGGAGCGACCTCACCTTCGAGATCCCCAACGTCATCACCAAGGCGCGCCTGGAGGACGAGCCGCGCAGCGTGCTGGGCGACGGCAGCACCCCGCAGGACCGCATGCTCAACATCTACCGGCGCGACCCGCACCGCGACACCCAGCAGCTGCGCATCGCCAACCGTACCCTGTGGAAGGGCGAGGGCTGGCAGCAGAGCTTCGGCGTCTACGGGCAGAACACGGTGGACGACTTCACCGACCCGCTCAGCCATACCCTGACCGACAGCGACACGCTCGGCGCCCAGTGGAGCCTCGAAGGCGAGCAGCGCCTGTTCGGCTATCGCCTTGGTGCCGGCTGGTCCCACAGCGACATGGCCCGCGAGCTGTACGCCAACAGCGGCGAGGACGGCCGGCGCCTGCAGCGCTTCGGCGACTTCGACCTGGAGGCGCGCAACCTCGACCTGCTGGCCGGCCTGGACTGGCACCTGGCCGACGACTGGACCCTGGTGACCGAGGTGAAGTGGAGCGACGTCAGCCGCGACGCCCGCTCGCGCGATGGCAGCGCCAGCCTCGACCAGGGCTGGAACTACGCCACGCCGAAGATCGGCCTGAACTGGACCCCAGTCGACAACCAGCGCTGGTACGCCAACGTCAGCCGCAGCCACGAGGCGCCGACCTTCTGGGAGATCGTCACCGGCCAGGTCCCGCCGATCGCCCCGGCGCTGGCCACGGCGCAGCTGGTCGAACTCGACGTGCAGCGCGCCACCACCTACGAGATCGGCGGCCAGGGCCGGGTCGGCGCGAACGAGTGGAGCCTGTCCCTGTACCACAGCGACGTGGAGGACGAGCTGATCTCCACCAGCGACAGCCTGGGCGTCAAGGTCGGCACCTACAACTACGCCTCGCGCACCCGCCATCGCGGCGTGGAGGCCGGGCTCAAGGGCCTGCTGCCGACCTCCGCCAGCCTCGGCGGCGACCTGGCCTACCGCCTGGCCTGGACCTTCAGCGACTTCCGCTTCCGCGGCGGCGAGTTCGCCGGCAACCGGATCGCCGGCGTGCCGCGCCAGCTGCTGGCGGCCGAGCTGCTCTACCGGCGCGGCCCATGGAGCGTCGGCCCCAACCTGCGCTGGCTGCCCCAGGACACCCCGACCGACCATGCCAACACCCGCGGCAACTACCAGGACAGTTACGCGCTGTGGGGCCTGAAGGCGAGCTACAAGGCGAGCGAGGGACTGTCGGGGTACCTGCAGGGCGACAACCTGACCGACGAGGTCTACGCCAGCAGCTACGTGATCCGCAACCGCGCCGATGCCAGCCAGCCCACCTTCCTCAGCGGCAACGGCCGCAGCCTGAGCGTGGGGATGGATTACCGCTTCTAGCAGCGCGGACCCGGAGGAGGCGTGCCGGATTGTCCGGCACGCCGGCTTCGGGCTAACCTCCCGACCACGCCGGCGTCGCCGGCAGAGGGACTTGCAGCAGCGCGCGCCTTCTCTGGAGAGGTATTGCCCGCTGCCGCAGTCCCTGGAGCGATCATCATGGGGAGGGAGTCATGCTTGCCAGGGTTCTGGTCACACTCGGGGTCGCGATATTCGCCATCGTCGTTCCGGCGCTGGAAATCAACGCGTCCCACGTCTTCAACCCCGAATGGCCGCCCCATGCGCGGCTGCATGAGGTCTGGCAACTGACTACCAACTGCGCCACCGGCGCGCTGTGCCTGTGGCTGGCCTGGATCAGGGGCAGCATCCGGCTCGCCGGTGTCCTGACGATCATCGTCATGGGCGGCGCCCTGTTCGCCCACGCCACCGAGGACTCGTACGGCGGTTCCCTTGCCTCCGGCAATATCGGTAGGACCTTGCTTGGCCTCGAACCCGCAGCCATCGCCGCCAGTTTTGCCGTCATCCTGGCCGTGCTGGCCATATGGCTCGCAGGGGCGCGCAGGCCGTCTGCCGAGGGCTAGGGACAAGGCGTAGCACTGGGCATTCTTTTGTTTCACGCGCAACCGAGCATGCCGATGGCTGCTGCCATCCGAGACTCCATTGGGCCAACACCAGGCACCAAGCCATGAAGATCGATTGGACCCCGCTGCAGGACCATGAAGACGAAAACCTCTGGCGAGGCTGCGTCTTCCGGTTCCCGGCACGGCATCCTTTCGAGGATGTCGTCGATTTCATGCTGGTCGCGGATGCCGGTTCGGACAGTGGTTTCTCGCTGATCTGCACCACGGGGTACAAGGCCGGCCACCGGGGGTGCCAACTGCCTCGCGAGGCGTTGGCGGCGGGGCAGGTTCAGGCGATCAGCAAGCGCTGGCTGCTGGCCAACTGGCAGCTGTGGGTCTACCCGGAGACCGATGCTTCGAAGGTTCTGGTTTGTCCGGGCTATCCGCCGGGAGTTGGTGGTCTTGGATGAAAGCGGCTCTTGATTTGCTCGTTTCACATGCGTGGCAAGAGCATGATCTCCACCAAACTGGAAGAGCCGCTCGAACGGCAAGGCCAGCGGTTCAATTGAGTGCTGCTGGCGAGTGTTGTGCTCCTGTGGGAGCGGCCTTGGCCGCGAAGCCTTGATGTCATGTCAGCCCAGTTCGCGGACAAGTCCGCTCCCACAGGGTCGCTAAGCTCAGCAACAACAGTTAACTCAGACAGGTTATTCGCATGATCGACGACGGCACCCGGGGAAAGATTTCCGTCTGGGTCGGCACCACCAGCAAGAGCTTCGATGAGTTCAACGCGTACTTCGAGGGGCTCGAGGACCCGGATTCGAACTGCGGTATCCACCGCGACTTCGGCTGCACCTTCATCGATACCGACAGGTTCGGCACCTACGGCACGGCCGACAACGTGGTGGTGCCGATCGAGGAGCTGTGCAAGGAGGTCGGCTGCCGGGGCCTGGAAACGGAGCGGGCCATCGTCGAGAAGTGCCGTTCGATGGGCATCGTCAGCGGCAACTCCCTGAGCTACTACGGCAACGCGACCTTCATCGAGACCGAGCCGGCCAGGACCTACAACGACATGCGCTTCATCGGCACGTTCGACGACCCGTGAGGCGCAGACACTGCCATGACCGGCGTCAAGCCGAGCACCCTTCACGAAGGGCGTGATGCCGGGGCATCCACGCCGCCCAGTATCCTTCGCCGCATCTGCCGCCATCCTTAGGCTGGGGTTCCCGATCCCGACCCGAGGAAGATGCGATGGACTTTGCCTTCAGCCCGCGAGTGGAAGCGCTGCGCCAGCAGTTGCAGGACTTCATGGACACCCACCTGGTGCCACGCCACGGCCAGTGGCTGGCCGAGACCCGCGACGGGCGCCTGCCGGTGTCCTTCATGGACGATCTCAAGGCCCTGGCGCGCAGCGAGGGGCTGTGGAACCTGTTCCTGCCGGCCCTGGAGGCCGACGAGCCGGGCACCCGCCTGAGCAACCTGGAATACGCACCGCTGGCGGAGATCAGGGGGCGGCTGCCCTGGGCCTCCGAGGTGTTCAACTGCAGCGCCCCGGACACCGGCAACATGGAGCTGCTGCACCTGTTCGCCAGCCCGGAACAGCGCCGGCGCTGGCTGCAACCGCTGCTGAACGGGGAGATGCGCTCGGCCTTCGCCATGAGCGAGCCGGACGTCGCCTCGTCGGACGCCGGCAACGTGCAGACGCTGATTCGCCGTGACGGCGACCACTACGTGCTGAACGGGCGCAAGTGGTTCATCACCAATGCCGCGCATCCGCAGTGCCGCCTGCTGGTGGTGATGGGCAAGACGGCGCCCGACGCCGAGTCCCACCGCCAGCAGAGCATGTTGCTGGTGCCGTTCGATGCGCCGGGCGTGCAGGTGCTGCGCAATATCCCGGTGCTCAACCACCTGTCGCCCGAAGGTCACGCCGAGATTCTTCTGCGCGACGTGCGGGTGCCGCTGGATCATCTGCTCGGGCGCGAGGGGGAGGGCTTCATGATGGCCCAGGCCCGCCTGGGCCCGGGTCGCGTGCACCACTGCATGCGCGCCATCGGCATGGCCGAGCTGGCTCTGCAGCTGTTGCTGGAGCGTTGCCAGGAACGGCGGGTGTTCGGTCGCCACCTGGGGCAGTACGCCAACATCGGCGACTGGATCGGCGAATCGCGCCTGGACATCGAGCAGGCGCGCCTGCTGGTGCTGAAGACCGCCTGGATGCTGGACGCGGTGGGTGCCAGGGCGGCCAGGCGGGAGATCGCCATGATCAAGGCGCAGGTGCCGCGCATGCTGTGCCGGGTGGTGGACCGCGCCATGCAGGTGTTCGGCGCCATGGGCCTGAGCCCGGATACGCCGCTGGCCGACTTCTACACCCAGGGCCGCGCGCTGCGTTTCGCCGATGGCCCGGACGAGGTGCACCTGCGCAGCCTGGCGCGCTGGGAACTGGAGGCCAGCGCGGAGCGGCGAGGCCATACCGCGGCCTACCTCACGCCGCCGCCGTGACGCTCAGAAAGGCAGGCCGTGGCCCAGCGGCTGCAGGTGGGCGAGCAGGAGAAACGCCGAGACCAGCACCGCGTTGATCGACCAGGCCACGGTGAGGAAGCGGGCCATCTCGCCGTAGATGGCTTCGCGCACGTTGCCGGCGTTGCGCCAGATGGCGTTCAGCAGCCATGCGGTGTAGCCGATGAAGCCGAGCAGCAGCAGGGCGAGCGAGGTGCTGTCGATGGCTTGGTAGAGCAGCAGGATGGTGCCGAACAGCAGATGGCTGAGCAGTACGCCGTGGAGCCAGAACACCTTCCACAGGGCCGTGGTGCCGGGTGTGTCGAGCCGGGTGATGAGCTTGTGTGCCTGCATGGGAGCGACTCCTGTGCGAAACCTCTGTCCGAGTGTAGTCAGTGGCCTTGATGACTCGGCCCGCGAACGCGGGCCGAGCCTAGCCAAAACACATGTCATTTGATAATCAGCCGACCGTCGTGGCACCTCCTTCCGCGCCCCGCGGCACGGTGCTGGCAGTGGGGGAGAAGAAGCCGCTGATCACCTGCCAGGCCATGGCCAGGGCGCCGACGATGAACACCACGTCGCCGAAGGTGCGCACCCAGCGCAGGGTCTGCAGCAGGTCCTGCTGCATGAAGGCCTCGCTGCGGGCGTACCACAGGCCCTCGCTGACGCTGGCGTGGAACTGGATGATGCCGATGGGCAGCAGGCTGGTGACGATCATCAGCACCAGGCCGCCGTTCAGCCACCAGAAGGCCACCTTCATCAGGCGCTCGCTGAACACCAGTTGCGGGCGGATGTAGCGCAGCACCAGCAGGGTGAAGCCCAGGGCGAGGAAGCCGTACACCCCGAACAGCGCGGCGTGGGCGTGTACCGGCGTGGTGTTGAGTCCCTGGATGTAGTACAGCGAGATCGGCGGGTTGATCATGAAGCCGAACACACCGGCGCCGAGCATGTTCCAGAAGGCCACGGCGACGAAGCACATCAGCGGCCACTTGACCCGTTCCATCCAGGGCGCGCGGCCCTTGAGGCGCCAGTTCTCCCAGGCCTCGTAGCCGAGCACCACCAGCGGCACCACTTCCAGGGCGCTGAAGGTGGCGCCCACCGCCATCACCGGCGTGGTGGTGCCGGCGAAGTACAGGTGGTGGAAGGTGCCGGGCACGCCGCCGAGCATGAACAGCGAGGCCGACGCCAGGCTGGCGGTGGTGGCGGCGCGGCGCGAGACCAGGCCCATGCTGGAGAAGACGAAGGCCAGCGCGGTGGTGGCGAAGACCTCGAAGAAGCCTTCCACCCACAGGTGCACCACCCACCAGCGCCAGTACTCCATCACCGACAGGTGGGTGCGCTCGCCGTAGGCCAGGCCGGCGCCGTAGAACAGGCCGATGGCGATCACCGAGGCGGAGAGCAGGGCCAGCAGGTTCTTGTCGCCCGGTTTGGCGAACGCGGGCAGGATGCCGCGCAGCATCAGCACCAGCCAGAACACGATGCCGAGGAACTTGCCGATCTGCCACAGGCGGCCGAGGTCGACGTATTCGTAGCCCTGGTGGCCGAGCCAGAAGTTCCACTCGGCCGGCATGATCTGGGCGATGGCCAGATAGTTGCCGACGAAGGAGCCGAGCACCACGACCACCAGCGCCCAGAACAGCACGTCGACGCCGAGCTTCTGGTATTTCGGGTCCTTGCCGCCGTTGATCAGCGGTGCCAGGAACAGGCCGGCGGCGAGGAAGCCGGTGGCGATCCAGAACAGCGCGCTCTGGATGTGCCAGGTGCGCAGCAGCGAGTAGGGGAACCACTGCGACAGCGGGAAGCCGTAGAAGTCCTGGCCCTCCACCGTGTAGTGGGCGGTGGCGCCGCCGAGCATGACCTGGAAGCCGAACAGCCCGACCACCAGCAGCAGGTACTTGCCCAGCGCCTTCTGCGACGGGGTGAGGCCGGCCAGGGTCAGCGGGTCCTGCGGCGGCACGACCGGCTCTTCCTCCTCATGGTCGCGCAGGAAGGCCCAGGCCCAGACCAGGAAGCCCACCCCGGCGATCAGCAGGATCACGCTGGCGATCGACCACATCAGGTTCTCGGTGGTCGGCACGTTGCCGATCAGCGGCTCGTGGGGCCAGTTGTTGGTATAGGTCGCCGTGGATTCCGGGCGCTCGGTGGCGGCCGCCCAGGCGGTCCAGAAGAAGAAACGGCTCATCTGCTCGCGCCGGGCGGCGTCGGGCAGGGTGTTCTCCTTCATGGCGAAGCTCTTGCGGCTCGGTTGCAGCGCCGGGTCGTCACTGAACAGGGCGTTGTAGTAGTCGGCGGTCTGGCGCACGGCGGCCGCGCGGCGCTCGCTCAGGACCAGCACGCCGCCTGCCACGTCGTTGTCGCGGTATTCGCGCTTCAGGCGCTGGCGCAGCAGGGCCTGGAGATCGTCGTCGAGTTCGGCGAAGGGCTTGGCGTAGGCGTCCTGCGCGGCCAGGTCGAGCCAGGCGGTCAGTTCGCGGTGCAGCCAGTCGGCCGTCCAGTCCGGCGCCTGGTAGGCGCCGTGGCCCCAGATGGAGCCGAGCTGCATGCCGCCGACACTCTGCCAGGCGGTCTGGCCGTCGAGGATGTCGTCGGCGCCGAACAGCTCCGCGCCGTCCGCGCTCAGCACCTGCTCGGGAATCGGCGGCGCCTGGCGGTAGACCTCGCGGCCGAACCAGCCGAGCAGGCAGAAGGTAGCACCGAGCACGGCGATCAGCGTCCACCAGAGCTTGCGGTACTCACCCATGGCTCACCTCCATGCCCAGCGCACGCGGGAACAGCAGGTTGTTCTCCAGGTGGATGTGCTGCATCAGGTCCACGCGCAGTTCGTTGAGGCCGCGATACAGCGCCTGCCAGGTGTTGCAGGCGCCGGCCGGGGCGCGGATGTCGTCGGTGAGTTCGGCGAGCCGCTCCAGGGACTCGCCGTGCTGGTCGTGCTCGAAGCGCATCACCGAGATCGGCCCGCCGGCCATGGCGCCGGCGCCACGCAGGATCATCGGGAACAGCACCTGCTCCTCCTTCTGCATGTGGCTTTCCAGCTCCTGCTGCATCTCCATCAGCAGCTCGGTGAGGCCGTTCGGGCATTCCTCGCGGCGGCCGTGCACCTGCTCCACCCGCGCGGCCAGGCGGATCAGCTCCGGCAGCTGCTGGCGGTGGATGGTGTGGTAGCGGGTCAGAACATGGTCGATCAGCTGCGCCGGCGCGGCCTCGCGCCAGGTTTCCCCGCCCGCGTCCTGCGGGTCGAGGGCGAGCAGGCGGGCCGCCACTTCGCCGGCGTCGATGCCGCGCTCCCGGGCCGCCTGGCGCAGGCTCTTGGCGCCGCCGCAGCAGAAGTCCAGGTGGAATTCGTGGAATACCCGGGTGGCGCCGGGCAGGTTGCAGGCCAGATTGCCGAGCGTGTCGTCGAGCAGTTGGGCGGCCATGGAGGGTCTCCTTATCGGGCTAGGTCCGATACCTCCATCGCAAACCGCGTGCCGTCGTCCGGGTTGACGCAAATCAAGGGTTTGCGCGGCGAGCGGGTTTAATTTACCTGTCACGGATCAGGTAATGGATACCCGAAATGGTAGATTTGACCCCGCTGCAGAATGCCCTGCTGGCCGACCTCAACGGCGAGTTGCCGACGGCGATCCGCCTGCAGCGGCTGGTGGTCAGCCTGCGCGAAGAGTTTGCCTGCAGCGCGGTGGTGCTGCTGCGCCTGGATGGCGAGAGCCTGCGACCCCAGGCGGCGGTCGGCCTGGCCCACGAGGCGCTCGGGCGCAGCTTCCTGCTGGCGCGCCATCCGCGTCTGGCGCAGATTCTGGCCCAGCGCGAGCCGCTGCAGTTCGCCGCCGACAGCGAACTCGCCGACCCCTACGACGGCCTGCTGCAGGACAGCCCCGACGAGCCGCTGCCGGTGCACGACTGCATGGGCATGAGCCTGTACCTGGACGGCCGCCTGTGGGGCGCGATCACCCTCGACGCGCTGACCCCCGGCAGCTTCGACCGCGCCACGGCCCACCGTCTGCAGCGCTGGGCGCTGATGATCGAGACCGCGCTGCGCATCAGCCGCCTGGAAGGCGAGGTGCGCAGCCTGCGCCTGGCCCGGCGCGAGACCGTGGAGGGCGGCCACGAGACCGAGGGCGCGATCCTCGGCGAGAGCCCGCTGCTGCGCCAGTTGCTCGACGAGCTGGCGGTGGTGGCCGACTCCGACCTGCCGGTGCTGCTGCAGGGCGAGACCGGCGTCGGCAAGGAACTGTTCGCCCGCTGGCTGCACGCCCACTCGCCACGGGCGCGCAAGCCGCTGGTCTACGTCAACTGCGCGGCGCTGCCGGAGACCCTGGCCGAGAGCGAGCTGTTCGGCCATATCAAAGGCGCATTCTCCGGCGCCGGCCAGGACCGCGCCGGGCGCTTCGAGGCGGCCAACGGCGGCACCCTGTTCCTCGACGAGATCGGCGAACTGCCGCTGTCGATTCAGGCCAAGCTGCTGCGCGCCCTGCAGGGCGGCGAGATCCAGCGCCTCGGCGCCGATCAGCCGCGCCACGTCGACGTGCGGGTGATCACCGCGACCAACCGGCGCCTGTGGGAGGAGGTGAGGGAAGGGCGCTTCCGCGCCGACCTCTACCATCGCCTGTCCGTCTACCCGGTGCATATCCCGCCGCTGCGCGAGCGTGGCCGCGACGTGCTGGTGCTGGCCGGGCACTTCCTCGAACTCAACCGGGCGCGCCTGGGACTGCGCTGCCTGCGCCTGTCGCCGGATGCCGAGCGCGCGCTGCTGGCCTACGCCTGGCCGGGCAACATCCGCGAGCTGGAACACGTGATCAGCCGCGCCGCGCTGAAGGTGCTCAGCCAGGCCGAGTCGCGCACCGCGCTGCTGAGCATCGAGGCGCCCTGGCTGGGGCTGGACTCGCTGCCGGCCGAGCCCCAGGCGGCCGCCGCGCCGCTGCCGCTGGCGCCGCAGGAGTCGCTGCAGCAGGCGGTCGACCGCTACCAGCGCGACCTGATCAAGAGCGTGCTGGAACAGAACGCCGGCAAGTGGGCCGCCGCGGCGCGGGCATTGCAGATCGACCCGAGCAACCTGCGCAAGCTGGCGCGCCGGCTCAACCTTATCTGATGACGGAGATGACGATGCTGACCCACCTCGATGCCCAGGGCCACGCCAACATGGTGGATGTCACCGACAAGGCGGCGACCACCCGCGAGGCGCTGGCCGAAGCGCGCGTGCGGATGCTGCCTGCCACCCTGGCGATGATCACCGACGGCAGCCACCCCAAGGGCGACGTGTTCGCGGTGGCGCGCATCGCCGGCATCCAGGCGGCGAAGCGGACCCATGAGCTGATCCCCCTGTGCCACCCGCTGCTGCTGACCAGCATCAAGGTCGAGCTGGAGGCCGAGGGCCTCGACGGCGTGCGCATCCAGGCGCGCTGCAGGCTGGCCGGGCAGACCGGAGTGGAGATGGAGGCGCTGACCGCCGCCAGCGTCGCCGCGCTGACCCTCTACGACATGTGCAAGGCTGTGGACCGCGGCATCGTCATCGAGACCGTGCGTCTGCTGGAGAAGAGTGGCGGCGCCTCGGGGTACTTCCGGGCGTCTTGAGTTTGGTCAAGGCAGGCCATCGGCGCGCCGCACAGACTGCCGGCATCTTCCCGCGGAGAGCCGCCCATGCACACGAGCGATGACCTGAGAGGCATGCGCCGGCAATACGGCAACGACGCGCCCCTCGAACGGAACGCCCCGGAGTCGCCGCTGCAACTGCTGCAGGGCTGGCTGCATGAGGCGATGGTGCGCGAGCGGCCGCCGGTCGAGGCCAACGCGATGTTCCTGGCCACGGTCGATGCCCGCGGCCAGCCCCATTGCCGGGTGGTGCTGCTCAAGGGCTGCGACGAACGCGGCCTGGTGTTCTTCAGCCACCACGGCAGCGCCAAGGGGCGGGAACTGGCGGGCAACCCGCGGGCGGCGGCGACTTTCCACTGGCCGTCCTGCGAGCGCCAGTTACGCATCGAGGGCGATGTGCGGCGCGTCGCCGACGACGAGGCCGACGACTACTTCAACAGCCGCCCGCTGCCCAGCCGGCTGGCCTGCTGGGCCAGCGAACAGAGCCAGGTGATCAGCGGCCGCGGCGAGCTGGAGGCACGCATGGCCCTGGCCAAGTACCGCTTTCTCGACACCGAGCCGCCCCGTCCACCCGACTGGGGCGGCTACCGGCTGGTCCCCCACGAAATGGAGTTCTGGCAGGGGCGCCCCGATCGCCTGCACGACCGCCTGCGCTACCGGCGTGTGGCCGAGGGCTGGTGCCGGGAATGCCTGGCACCCTGATTCGGAGAGGATGGAGCATGCTCGACATCTATTATTTCGCCGGCTACCGGGAGCGCCTGGGGGTGGACCGCGAGCGCGTCGCCTGGCAGCCGGAGCTGGCCAGCGTCGGGCAGTTGCGCCAGTGGCTGGTCGCGCGCGGCGGCGCCTGGTCCGCGCTGGCCGCGAGCAACCTGATGTGCGCGCGCAACCAGGAGCTGTGTGGCCTGGAGCAGGCGCTGTGCGACGGCGACGAGGTCGCCTTCTTCCCGCCGGTGACGGGCGGCTGAGGTGGCCGTCCGCGTGCAGGCGCCGGCCTTCGATCCGGCCGGGCTGCTCGAAGCGTTGCAGCGGGACAGCGGCGGGGCCGGGGCGGTGGTGGTCTTCGTCGGCCTGGTCCGCGATTTCAACGACGAGGGCGCGGTCGGCGAGCTGTACTTGGAGCACTACCCGGGCATGACCGAAAAGGCGCTGCTGGCGATCGAGCGCGAGGCCCGCGCGCGCTGGCCGCTGCTGGCGGTGGAGATCGTGCACCGCTTCGGCTCGCTGGCGCCGGCCGAATCCATCGTCTTCGTAGGCGTCGGCAGTGCCCACCGGCAGGCCGCGTTCGAGGGCTGTGCCTACATCATGGACCAGCTGAAGACGCGGGCGCCGTTCTGGAAGAAGGAGTCGCACGGGCAGGGCGGCCAGTGGGTGGAGGCGCGTCCCGCCGACCAGGCTGCGGCGCGCCGCTGGAGCCGCTGAGCGCAGGCTCATCCGGACTTCGTCCGTCCCTCTTCGGAGATTGACCGCGATCAGGCCGGGTCCATGCCGACCCTGGTGATACCTCCATCGGGGAATGGGCGGGGGCGGCCGACAGGCGCAGTCTGCCGCCAGATCATCCGGGAGGTTGCGGTCATGGCTCACTTGTCGAACGTCGAATTCCAGGCACTGCGCATCGCGGTGCTGACCATCAGCGATACGCGCACGCTGGCCACGGACACCTCCGGGCAGACCCTGGCCGAGGCGCTGGAAGCGGCGGGGCACGCCCTCTACGAGCGGGCGCTGGTGCAGGACGACATCTGGCTGATCCGCGCCCGGCTGTGTGCCTGGATCGCCGACCCGCTGGTGCAGGTGGTGCTGCTCACCGGCGGCACCGGTTTCACCGCCCGGGACAACACGCCGCAGGCCGTGGCGCCGCTGCTGGACAAGACGGTGGATGGCTTCGGCGAGCTGTTCCGCCAGCTGTCCCTGGCCGAGATCGGCACCTCCACCGTGCAGTCGCGCGCCCTGGCCGGGATCAGCAACGGCACCCTGGTGTGCTGCCTGCCCGGTTCGCCAGGGGCGTGCCGCACCGCCTGGGACGGCATTCTCGTCGAGCAGCTGGACAGCCGCACCCGTCCCTGCAATTTCGTGCCTCACCTGAAGCGCCTGGCCGACCAGCCGGCGGCCATGTGCGGGAGCCGGTCATGAGCGGCTGCGGTTGCGACCAGGGCGGCCTGCGCCCGGTCGACGAGGCCATCGCCGAGCTGCTGGAGCGGGCGCCGAATCCGCCGCCGCCGGCCTGGGTGCCGCTGGAGCAGGCACAGGGCCTGACCCTGGCCGAGCCGATCCATGCGCTGCGGCCGATGCCGGCCTGGGACAACAGCGCCATGGACGGCTACGCCCTGCGCGCCCGCGACCTGCCCGAGCAGGGCGGGCGCCTGCCCCTGGCGGGGCGCATCGCGGCGGGGGACACGGGGCAGGCGAGCCTGCCACCCGGCCATGCGGTGCGCATCTTCACCGGCGCGCCGCTGCCGGACGGCGCCGATGCCGTGGTGCCCCAGGAGCAGGCCCGGGCCGAGGGCGATGGCGTCTGGCTGGAACCCTGCCGGCCGGGCGCCCACGTGCGCCGGCGCGGCGAGGAGTTCGACCGCGGCGCGCTGATCTTCGCCGCCGGCCAGCGGTTGCGGGCGCCCGCGCTGGGCCTGCTGGCCAGCCTGGGCGTGCCCGAGGTGGTGGTGCACCAGCGCCTGCGGGTCGGCCTGCTGAGCAGTGGTGACGAATTGCGCGAGCCGGGCGAGGTCCTGCTGCCCGGGCAGATCTACAACGCCAATCGCTACAGCCTG
Source organism: Pseudomonas sp. GD03875 (assembly GCF_029840585.1). Classification (NCBI taxonomy): domain Bacteria; kingdom Pseudomonadati; phylum Pseudomonadota; class Gammaproteobacteria; order Pseudomonadales; family Pseudomonadaceae; genus Pseudomonas; species Pseudomonas sp. GD03875. Next base: position 50,961 of record NZ_JAOCCV010000013.1, read on the forward strand.
ACGGGTGCGCTGCGCAGCCTGGGCCTGGAGGTCGAGGAATGCGGGGTGCTGATCGACGACCTGGCGGCAAGCCGCGATGCGCTGAGCCAGGCCGCCGCGGAATGTGACGTGCTGATGACCTCCGGCGGCGTGTCGGTCGGCGAGGAGGACCATCTCAAGCAGGCGGTGCGCGAGCTGGGCGAACTGAACCTGTGGCGCCTGGCCATCCAGCCCGGCAAGCCGTTCGCGTTCGGATGGGTGCGTGGCACGCCGTGGCTCGGCCTGCCCGGCAATCCGGTGGCGGCGCTGCTCACCGCGCTGGTGGTGGCGCGCCCGTTCCTGCTCAAGGCCCAGGGGCGCCGCGACGTGCTGCCGCGCGCCATCCCCATCGCCGCCGGCTTCAACTGGCCCACGGCCAATGGTCGGCGCCAGTACCTGCGGGCGCGGCTGGAGGAGGGCCTGAACGGGCTGGAGGTGGTGCCTCACGCCAAGCAGGGCTCCGCCATGCTGACCGGCCTGTGCTGGGCCGAGGGGCTGGCGATCGTCGAGGCGGGGCGCACCCTGGCGCGGGGCGAACCCGTGGATTTCCTGGCGCTCGACACGCTGCTGGGTTGAGCGGACGACGCTCTACGGCGGCGGCTTGATTGCAATCAAGGCACGCATGGGCCCGCTGCCGGAGAGTGGGCGCCGCAACCGAATACACCGAGGTCGACCCATGCACCTGGTATGTCCGGCGGGCAGTCTGCCCGCCCTCAAGGCTGCGCTGCAGCAAGGCGCGGATGCCATCTACGTCGGCTTTCGCGACGACACCAACGCCCGCCACTTCGCGGGCCTCAACCTGGACGAGCGGCAGCTGGACACCGGCCTGCAGCTGATCCGCCGGGCGGGGCGCCAGTTGTACGTGGCGGTCAACACCTACGCCCAGCCCGATGGCTGGGCGCGCTGGCAGCGCGCCGTGGACCGCGCGGCGGACCTGGGCGTCGACGCCCTGATCGCCGCGGACCCGGGCGTGCTGGCCTACGCCAGCCGGCGTCATCCGGACCTGAACCTGCACCTGTCGGTACAGGGCTCGGCCACCAACGCGGCCGCGCTGGCCTTCTACCAGCAGCGCTACAACGTGCGCCGGGCCGTGCTGCCGCGGGTGTTGTCGCTGGCCCAGGTGCGCCAGCTGGCGGAGAAGTGCACGCTGCCGCTGGAGGTGTTCGCTTTCGGCAGCCTGTGCATCATGGCCGAGGGCCGCTGCCACCTGTCGTCCTACGTCACCGGCGAGTCGCCCAACCTCTGCGGCGTGTGCTCGCCGGCCAAGGCCGTGCGCTGGCAGGAGGACGCCCGGGGCCTGAGTTCGCGCCTGGGCGGCGTGCTGATCGACCGCTACTCCCCCGAGGAGGCCGCCGGCTACCCGACCCTGTGCAAGGGCCGCTTCCTGGTGGACGACCAGCGCTTCCACGCGCTGGAGGAATCCACCAGCCTGAACACCCTGGACCTGATCCCCGAGCTGGCCGCCATGGGCATCGCCGCGGTGAAGATCGAGGGCCGCCAGCGCAGCCCCGCCTATGTGGAGCAGGTGACGCGGGTGTGGCGCGAGGCGCTGGACGCCCACGCCCGCGAGCCCCGGCGGTTCGCCGTGCAGGAGCACTGGCGCAAGGCGCTGGACGGGCTTTCCGAAGGCAGCCAGACCACCCTGGGCGCCTACCACCGATCCTGGCAGTGAGGTCGTCATGAAATTGAGTCTTGGGCCCGTGCTGTTCTACTGGGGCCGCGACAGGCTGCTGGATTTCTACGCCGAGATGGCGGAGCAGCCGCTGGACATCATCTACCTGGGGGAGACGGTCTGCTCCAAGCGCCGGGCCATGTCCCTCGATCACTGGCTGGGCCTGGCCCGCGAGCTGCGCGAGTGCACCCGCGCCGAACTGGTGCTGTCCGGCCTGACTCTGGTCGAGGCCGCGTCCGAGCTGTCCAGCCTGAAGCGCCTGTGCGACAACGGCGAGCTGCTGGTCGAGGCCAACGACATGGGCGCCGTGCAACTGCTGCACGAGCGCCGCACGCCGTTCGTGGCCGGGCCGGCGCTCAACCTGTACAACGCCCACGCCCTGGACGAGCTGATCGCATGCGGCCTGCGCCGTTGGGTGCCGCCGGTGGAGTGTTCGCGCCGCCTGCTGCAGGACTGCCTGCAGCAGCTCGACCTGCTGGGCCGCCCGCGGCCCGAGGTGGAGCTGTTCGCCTATGGCCACCTGCCCCTGGCCTACTCGGCGCGCTGCTTCACCGCGCGGGCCGAGAACCGGCCGAAGGACGACTGCCGCTTCTGCTGCCTGAACTACCCCGAAGGCATCCCGCTGTACAGCCAGGAGCGCCAGCCGCTGTTCACCCTGAACGGCATCCAGACCATGTCCGCCGAGGTGTGCAACCTGCTGCCCGACTATCCGGCGCTGGCCGCCAGCGGCATCGACGTGCTGCGCCTCAGCCCGCGCCACGAGGGCATGGTGGAGGTCGTCCAGGCGTTCGCCGAGGTCAGGGCCGGCTCGATGCCGCCCCTGGCGGTGGACGGCTGCAACGGCTACTGGCATGGCCAGCCGGGCATGCTGCGCGTCGAGGAGACAGGGCTATGAGCCTGGCGCACCTGGCCTTGCGCATCGCCGAACCGCTGCTGCCGCTGGGGCGGCACGTGCCGTTCGCGGTGCAGCGCGAACTGGTGCAGCGGGTCGCCGCCAGCCTGTTCGCCGAGCCGCTGGCGGAGGGCGCCTTCGACCTGCTGGAGGGGCGCTGGCTGCGCCTGGAGGTGTCCGACCTCGGCCTGGCCTGGTGCCTGACCTGCGCCGGCGCCCGCCTGCGAGTTGAGGAGCGGGGGGCGGCGGATGTCTGCATCCGCGGTAACTGGCGCGATTTCCTGCTGCTGGCCAGCCGCCAGGAGGACCCGGACACCCTGTTCTTCCGCCGACGCCTGGTGATCGAGGGCGACACGGACCTGGGGCTGGGGGTGAAGAACCTGCTGGACGGGCTGGACCCGGAACAGCTGCCGCCCAGGCTGTGGCAGTTGCTCCGGCAGATGGGCGAGACGGTGAGGCAGGCTGCTGGTTGAGAGCCTGCTGCTTCCCAGAGCAGAAGCTGACTTGGCTCTTGCTCTTGTGGGAGCGGCCTTGGCCGCGAATGGAACAGCAAAGAAGCATCGCGGCCAAGGCCGCTCCCACAGGTACTGAGGCGCTCAGTCGTTCCGCATGGCATCGCCATCCAGCAGCTTCACCACCTCCAGATAGGCCTCGTCGACCGTCTCGCCGTCAAAATCCTCGCCATAGCGCTTCTTCAGCCCCTGCTTGCTGAGGATCAGGTGGACGCTGGGCTGCACGCCGTGCTGGCCGAGGCAGCCGCGCACGCACTGCAGCACGCAGCCGTCGATGGCCAGGATCGGTCGGCCGCTGTTGGCCTTGCTGACCAGCGAGGCCACGCGCCCGCCGACGCCGGCGATGCACGACATCTCGGCCAGCCCCGCACGGTCTAGGCGCACGGCCAGGGTGTTGGCGAGCTGGGCGACGTTGGAACAGCCGGAGCAGGAGTACACCAGGGGCAGTTTCGAGTCTGACATGTTGCTCTCCTGCTCGGGGGCGCTGCGCTACTCCTGGTAGCTGACCAGGCTGGGACGGTCGAGCACCCGGATCACGCGGCGCTCCATGGCGATCAGGCCCGCGTCGATCATGCGGTGCAGGATGCGCGAGAAGGTCTCCGGCTGGATGCCGAGCTGCGAGGCGATCAGGCGTTTCGGCACGCTCAGGCGGATCTGCCCACCGTCCGTTTCCTGCTCCTGGCAGAGGTAGCGGACGACCCGGCGGCTGGCGTTGCCCAGGGCCAGGGTGTCGATCTCGGCCAGGCGCTGGTTCAGGCGGATGCTGAGGCTGGTCAGCAGCTCCAGGCAGGCCATGGGCTGTTCTTCCAGCACCCGGCGGTAGTGGGCGCCGTCGATGCTGATCAGGCTGCTCTGTTTGAATGCGCTGGCGGTGTCCGGGTAGTGGCGGGTGCCGCTGAACAGCAGCGCCTCGGTGAAACTCTGGCCGGGGGCGATCACCTCCACCAGCTTCTCCTGGCCTTCGGGCAGCACCCGGGTCAGCGTCACCTGGCCCTGCAGCAGCAGGTAGAAACGGTCCGCCACGTCGCCCTGGTGGAAGAGCACCGAACCCGCCTCTAGCCGCCGGTGGATCGCCAGGCAGCAGACCTCCTGGAATACGGACTCCGGCAGCCGATCGAACAAGTGATGCCGGCGCAGAAACGCCTGTGTCGAGAAATCGGTGAGCATGGGCCACCTCCTTGCCTTGCATGGTAGGGAGGTGCCGGTGCGCTTCACATTCCTCCATGGCGCTACCTCCAAAGAGGCAGATGCAGGAGGATCGGGCGTGCGGCCGGGGAGATACCGCCGACAATAGGCGACTGTCGTTCCGTGGCCTTGATGCCCATCAAGTTCTCTCGAACCGAGGAGCGATTTTTCCCGTTCTTGATTCTGGTCAGTTCTGTCCGGGGCGCCATTGCGTAGCGTTATATCCAAGTTGCTATTACGGGTTGGGAGGCAAGCGGATGAAAGCGAGAGGCATCGGGCGCCCGAGGCGCGGCGGACTGCTGCTCTCCGGCAACCCAGGCATGGCGTCGGGGCAGGGCGAGGGCCGCATCGCGCTGCGCCATGTCGAAGTCGCCGTGGACAGGGTCGCCGCATGAACGCGCAGGCGCGCAACCCGGCGATGGAAGGCCCGGCCGTCCGAGCGGTGAGCGCGGTGCTGAGTGGCGCCCAGGGCGGCGACCTGCCGCTGTTCGCCTGGACCCTGGGCCTGGCGCAGACCGAGCAGCGGGCGATGCTGCGCCGCCGTTTTCCCGTGCTGGCGCAGGCGCCGATGGTGCCGGAGGGCTGCTATGTGCGCATCGGCATCGCACCGCTGCAGTTCGCGCCGATGGCGGCGTTGCTGCGCGAGCATGGCCACCGGGAGCTGGCCGAGGACCTGTCCGATTACCTGGCGAGGGCACTGGCAGCCGCCTGCTTCGGCCACCGGGAGCTGTGGCAGGACCTCGGGTTGAGGCACCGGGAGGAGCTGGACTGGTTCATGGTGCTGTACTTCCCGCCGCTGTACCGGCGCAACGCCGCCGGCGGATGCTGGAAGCGTTTCCTTTTCGCCGAATCGGAGCATGGCGCGGCGGCTTTGCCGGTATGCTTGCGGCCTGTCGTTTGAGGCCCGGGAGGCACGGATGGACAAGGACAACTCGATCCAGCTGCACGGTTCGCTGTGGATGACGGTCGCCGGCGAGAACTTCGGTGGCCGGGGCCGCGTGGCGCTGCTGGCCAGGGTCGCCGAGTGCGGCTCCATCACCCGGGCGGCCAAGTCCCTGGGCATGAGCTACAAGGCCGCCTGGGACGCCATCGATACCATGAACAATCTGGCCGGCGAGCCGCTGGTGGCGCGCCTGGTCGGCGGCAAGGGCGGCGGCGGCACGCGCCTGACCCCGCGCGGCGAGCGCCTGGTGGAGAACTTCCGCCTGATCGAGCGCGAGCACCAGCGTTTCGTGGAGCAACTGGGACGGCAGGCCGAAGGCATTGCCGACGACTATCTACTGGTCAGGCGGATGAGTATGAAGAGCAGTGCACGCAATCAGTTCTTCGGAACCGTAACCCAGGTCCGGCGCGGCGCCGTCAACGACGAGGTGGAGCTGGCGGTGGCCGACGGCGTGAAGATCGTCGCCGTGATCACCCACGACAGTTCCGAGGCGCTGGGGCTGGCGCCGGGCTGCGAGGCCTTCGCGCTGATCAAGTCGTCCTCGATCATCCTCGTTGCCGACGACGAGGGCGCGCGCTTCTCAGCCCGCAACCGCCTGCGCGGCGTGGTGGCGCGGGTGCAGCTGGGGGCGGTCAGCACCGAGGTGGTGATCGAGCTGCCGGCGGGGCCGACCGTGGCGGCGATCATTACCCACGAGAGCGGCGAGGCGCTCGGCCTGCAGCCGGGGCAGGAGATCACCGCGATCTTCAAGGCTTCCAGCGTGATCCTCGGCGTGCCCGCCTGAGCCTCCGGCCGGGCTTGATTCCGGACAAGTCCGCGCGCCGGACCGCGTGCTATTCCGCCACGGGACGAATGCCGTGGAGGATCGGGCGTGGACGTGGAGCAGTTGCTGGCCAACAACCGTTACTGGGCGGAATCGCTGCGGGCGCGCGATCCGGATTTCTTCGCCCGCCTGGCCCGCCAGCAGCGGCCGGAATTCCTCTGGATAGGTTGCTCGGACAGCCGGGTGCCGGCCAACGAGGTGGTGGGGCTGATGCCGGGCGAGCTGTTCGTGCACCGCAACGTGGCCAACATGGTGGTGGCCACGGACATGAACTTCCTGTCCGTGCTGCAGTACGCCGTCGACGTACTGCAGGTGGGCCAGGTGATCGTCTGCGGCCACTACGGCTGCGGCGGCGTGCGCGCCGCGCTGGGGCACGAGGAACTGGGGCTGATCGACAACTGGCTGCGCGCGCTCAAGGCGCTGTATCACCAGAACCTGCCGCGCTTCGAGGGGCTGGACCCGGAACGGCAGGTCGACCTGCTGTGCGAGCTGAACGTGCAGCGCCAGGTGCGCAACGTCTGCCACACCACCATCGTGCAGAACGCCTGGCGCCGCGGCCACCGGCTGGCCGTGCACGGCTGGATCTACGGCCTGAGCGACGGCCTGGTGAAGGACCTGCGGGTGACGGTGAACAGTGCCGCGCAGCTGGACAGCACCTTTCTCTACGACCAGTGACGTCCCGGGGGCGCCGGGCTTCCTGCAGGCTATGTTCGCGTCCGCTGTCGCACACCTTGTGGGAGCGGATTCATCCGCGAATGTCGCGGCCAATCGGCATGCCGCCCAGCCATTCCCGCAAAGCAGGATCGCGCAACCCGCACGTAACGGTGGCAGAGCCTTCTTTCAGCCGTAGCGCCCGGTCGTTTCCTGCACCTTCCCGGGCGGAATGTCGATGACGATGCGCTCGCGCAGCCAGCGGGCGAACTCGGCTTCGTCGAGCGAGCCTTCGGCCAGGCCGATCATGGCCGCGTACTTCTCTTCATCGGTGGCAACCAGGGTGCAGTCGTTGAGTTGCAGGAAAACCCGGTAGCAAACATGCGCCGTACGCTTGTTGCCATCGACGAAGGGATGGTTGCGCGCCAGGCCGTAGGCCAGGCTGGCGGCCAGGTCGGCCATGTCCGGCGGCGGCTCGCCATAGGCATGGCGCTGCTGCGGGCGCGCCAGGGCGGAGTCGAGCAGGGCCTCGTCGCGCACGCCGCTGCCGCCGCCATGCTCGGACAACTGGCGGTCGTGGATGGCCAATGCCAGGGTCTTGCCGATCCAGACGATCATCGGGCGATCCTCACTGGGCCAGCTTGTGCAGTACCTGGCGGTCTTCGCGCATGATCTGCTCCGCCACATCCATCTGCTCGGCCAGGGTCGGATCGAACACGGTGAGCTTGATGCCGTCCGGCGTCTCGAGCACATATAGCTCGTCGCCTTTCTCCAGGCGCAGGCGGGCGAGGATTTCCTTGGGCAGGATGACGCCGGCGGAATTGCCGATGGCGCTGATCTTGAGTTTCATGGTGCCTCCGGGGTTGGTTATAACGAATGGTATAACCAGGCTCGGCCGCCCGCAACGCTTCCCCCACACCGCCGATCGGCGTGTCACGCATGGTTTCTGTCGTGTGCGGAAAAGCATGCTGTGGGAGCGGCCTTGGCCGCGAAGCTTTTACCGTGCCGCCTCGGTTCGCGGCCAAGGCCGCTCCCACACAACCCAGAGCCTCAGCGCAGGTTCTCCAGGGCCCACACGGCGGCCTCCACCCGCGAGCGCAGGCCGAGCTTGTGCAGCAGGTTCTTCACGTGGACCTTCACCGTTCCCTCGGTGATGCCGAGCTTGTTGCCGATCATCTTGTTGCTCAGGCCGGAGGCGATCATCTTCAGCACCTGGCGCTCGCGGTCGGTGAGGTCCAGCGAGCTGGCGCCCTGCGGCGTGCGCAGGGCCTGGGCCAGCACGGTGGTCAGGGACGGGCTGACCACCAGGGTGCCGTGCAGCACGTCGCGCAGGCGGGCGATCAGGTGTTCCGGTTCCATGTCCTTGAGCAGGTAGCCGTCGGCACCGAAGCGCATGGCGTCGCGCACGTCGTTCTCGGCATCGGACACGGTGAACAGCAGCACCTTGCCGGCGAAGCCCTGTTCGCGCAGGCGCTTGAGCGTCTCCACGCCGTTGAGCTGGGGCATGTTGTTGTCCAGCAGGACCAGGTCGGGAGTCAGTCGCGCGACCTGCTCGCAGGCCTCCGCGCCGTTGTTCGCTTCGCCGACCACCACCAGGTCGCCCTCCAGTTCGATCAGTTGGCGGATGCCGCGACGCATCATGGGGTGGTCGTCGACCAGCAGCAGGGTGTGGGCGTTCATAGCGAGGCCTCGTGGCTCGGTTGACGCAGGAAGCCGGGGCAGAAGCGCAGTTCCACGCGCGTGCCCCGCTGCTTGCGACGGGTGATGGAGAGCTTGCCGCCCAGGCTGCGGGCGCGCTCGTGCATGATGTTCAGGCCGTGGTGCAGGCGGGTGTCGAAGCCCAGGGTGATGCCGACGCCGTCGTCCTCGACGAGCAGCTCGACTTCTTCGCCGGATTGCCGCAGCTGCACCCAGGCCTGTTCCGCCTGGGCGTGGCGGGCGCAGTTGGAGAGCGCCTCGCGGGCGATCTGCAGCAGGTGTATCTGTTCCGTGGCCGACAGGCTGAAGGCCAGCGGCGAGCTTTCCAGCAGCACCCGGATGCCGCCGCGCTCGGCGAACTCGCGGGCGGTGTCGTCCAGCGCCTGCTCGATGCCGCCGTCCTGGATCTGCAGGCGGAAGGTGGTGAGCAGCTCGCGCAGCTGGCGGTAGGCGTTGTTCAGGCCGTCGCGCAGCTCGTCGCTGACCTCCAGCAGGCGCTCGCCTTGCTCGCCGCGGCGGATCAGCGTCTGCAGACGGCTCACCTGCAGCTTCATGTAGGACAGGGCCTGGGCCAGGGAGTCGTGCAGTTCGCGGGCGATGGTGGTGCGCTCGTCGAGCAGCAGCAGGCGGTCGTCCTGCTCGCGCTGGCGCTCCAGCGACAGCGAGGTGCCGATCAGGTGCGCCAGCGCCTGGATCAGCTCGCGCTCCCAGGGATGCGGCGTATGGCGGTCGATGTAGTGGGCGCGCAGCTCACCGAGGTTGTTGCCCTGGGAGCTGATCGGGTAGAGCAGGCTGTCGCTGCCCCCGTGCCGCTCGCAGCTGGCGCATTCGTTGCGCGAGCAGATGTCGCGCGAGGCGCTGCCATGCAGGGCGATCAGGTGCTCGACCGGCTCGCGCATGTCGCCCTTCAGGCACAGGCTCAGGCGCAGGCCGGGAAGGCGCTGCTGGAAGCTGTCGATCAGCGCGTCGAGCTGGCCGGCGCTGGCCGGGCTGCTGGCGATGCTGCGACTGCTCTGGTACAGCAGTTCCAGCGCGGCATTGCTCTTCGCCAACTGCTGGGTCTTCTCGGCGACCCGCGAGGCCAGGGTCAGGTGGGATTCCTCGATGGCATCCGCCATGGCGTTGAAGCTGTCGGCCATCTGCCCCAGTTCGTCGCTGGACCTGTGCTCGATCCGCGCATTGAGGTCGCCGGCGCGGAAGCGCTCGGTGGCGCCCACCAGTTCCTGCAACGGTGTGATCACGCTGCTCTGCAGCTCGAACATGCCCACCAGCAGGATGATCACGGTCATCAGCAGCGCCGCGCCCTGGATGCTCTGCTGCCAACCCTGGCGCTTCTCGCTCTGCTTCTGCAGCAACAGCACGAAGTGTTCGAGCTGGCCGACAAAGATTTCCGACTGCTGCTGGAACGTGACCCTGTCACCACGCTCCAGGGCTGGCCGCAGCTGCCCCTGCCACCGGTCGCGGATGTTGGCGAAGGCCTGGGCCACCGGGCTCTGCCGGTCGCCGTCGACCATGTGCTTGAGTGCGCTGCTGTCCAGGCGCCGCTGCATGTCGTCGCGCAGATGGCCTATCGCCTGCGGCGACGCGTTCGCCTCCAGCTGCCAGTTGAGGCGGTACACGGCCATGCGCAGGGAGCCGGCGGTGTTGATGGCCGCGGCGTCGTCTTCGCTGACCCAGGCGATCAGCACGGCGCTGAACGCGCTGAAGAAGGTGAGGGTGGCGATGAGGATGACGGCCAGACCGGCGCGAGCGGGCAGGGAGCCTTTCAACCAGTCCAGCATGGCGGCTACCTCCAAAGAGTTCCGGCGCCCGTGCAGGCCCGGCGGGTGAGCTTGCTTGTTGTTATAAGTCGATGATCTACAAGGGATATTTTTCGTATTTCCAGCCTATCCCTTTGGAGGTATCCGGCCCCATGGTAGGAGTTGGAGCGGCCTGGCTTCCTTGATTTGAATCAAGGGCGGGAGGGGGCCGGTGCATAGCCTGCGAGCCATGAGAGGCGCTTGGGAGAGCGGTCATGGCGAGTCGGAAAGTGCAACAGGGGCTGGTGCTGGGGATGAGCACCGCCGCGTTCACCATCTGCTTCATGGTGTGGATGATGTTCGCGGTGCTCGGCGTACCCATCAAGGAGCTGCTGCAGCTCAACGAGACCCAGTTCGGCCTACTGGCGTCCACCCCGGTGCTGACCGGGTCGCTGATCCGCCTGCCGCTGGGCATGCTCACCGACCGCTTCGGCGGGCGCATCGTGTTCTTCGTGCTGATGCTGGTCTGCGTGTTGCCGATCTACCTGATCGGCGAGGCCACCGAGTATTGGCAGTTTCTCGTGCTGGGGCTGTTCGTCGGCCTGGCCGGCGGCTCCTTCTCGGTGGGCATCGCCTACGTCGCCAAGTGGTTCGAGAAATCCAGCCAGGGCCTGGCCATGGGCATCTTCGGCGCGGGCAACGCGGGTTCGGCGCTGACCAAGTTCCTCGCCCCGGCGATCATCGCCGCGGCCAGCTGGCAGATGGTGCCGAAGATCTACTCGGCGATCATGTTCGTCACCGCGCTGCTGTTCTGGTTCTTCAGCTACGACGACAAGAGCCACCGCACGCCCAGCAGCGTGTCCTTCGGCGAGCAGCTCAAGACCCTCCGCGATCCGCGGGTGTGGCGCTACTGCCAGTACTACTCGATCGTCTTCGGCGGCTACGTGGCGCTGGCCCTGTGGATGACCAAGTACTACGTGCAGGAGTACGGCTTCAGCCTGCAGAGCGCGGCGCTGCTGGCCGCCTGCTTCTCCCTGCCGGGCGGCGTGCTGCGCGCCATCGGCGGCTGGATGAGCGACCGCTGGGGCGCGCACGGCGTGACCTGGTGGGTGATGTGGGTGAGCTGGATCTGCCTGTTCGTCCTGTCCTACCCGCAGACCGACTTCACCGTGCACACCGTCGATGGCCCGCGCACGTTCCATGTCGGCCTCAACGTCTGGGTGTTCACCGCGCTGATGTTCGTCATGGGCATCGCCTGGGCCTTCGGCAAGGCCTCGGTGTTCAAGTACATCTCCGACGAGTTTCCCGATCGCATGGGGGCCGTGTCCGGCATCGTCGGGCTGGCCGGCGGCCTGGGCGGCTTCGTCCTGCCGATCATGTTCGGCGCCCTGGTGGACCTCACCGGCGTGCGCAGCTCCTGCTTCATGCTGATGTACGGCGTGGTCTGGGTCTCCCTGATCTGGATGTACCTCAGCGAAGTCCGCAAAACCCCGGTCATGGGGTCGGGCTCCACCGGCCCCATGAATTCCGCTTCCTGACGCTTGAGGAGACCGAGCATGTCCGCAACCAAGAATCCGGCCATGGGGCAGCCGCCCCGGCAGGGGCCGGTGATCGAGGATTGGCGCCCCGAGGACCCGCACTTCTGGGGTTCCACCGGCAAGGCCATCGCCACCCGCAACCTGTGGATCTCGATTCCCGCGCTGTTCCTGGCGTTCGCCGTGTGGATGGTGTGGAGCACGGTGATCGTGCGCCTGAACGCCATCGGCTTCGCCTTCAGCACCGACCAGTTGTTCTGGCTGGCGGCGCTGCCGGGGCTGTCCGGGGCGACGTTCCGCATCTTCTACTCGTTCATGGTGCCGGTGTTCGGCGGGCGCCGCTGGACGGCCCTGAGCACGGCGTCGCTGCTGGTCCCGTCGCTGTGGATGGGCTTCGCGGTGCAGGATCCGGACACCTCGTACAGCGTGTTCGTGATCATCGCCCTGCTGTGCGGCTTCGGCGGCGGCAACTTCGCCTCGTCGATGTCCAACATCAGCTTCTTCTACCCCAAGGCCCAGCAGGGCACCGCGCTGGGCCTGAACGCCGGGCTGGGCAACCTGGGCGTCTCGGCCATGCAGTTCCTGGTACCGCTGGTGATCGGCTTCGGCCTGTTCGGCGCGGTGGGCGGCAAGCCCCAGGAACTGGCCGACGGCAGCCAGCTGTGGCTGCAGAACGCCGGCCTGATCTGGGTGCCGCTGATCGCGGCGGTGACCGTGGCGGCCTGGTTCGGCATGAACGACCTGGCCAGCGCCAAGGCCTCCTTCGCCGAGCAAGCGGTGATCTTCAAGCGCAAGCACAACTGGCTGATGTGCTGGCTGTACCTGGCCACCTTCGGCTCCTTCATCGGCTTCGCCGCGGCCTTCCCGCTGCTGATCAAGACCTCGTTCCCGGAAGTCACCGCGCTCAAGTTCGCCTTCCTCGGCCCGCTGGTCGGCGCCCTGGTGCGCCCGCTGGGCGGCTGGGTGGCGGACAAGCTGGGCGGCGCGCGGGTGACCCTGTGGAACTTCGTGGTGATGATCGCCGCGGTCTTCGGCGTCATCGCCTTCCTGCCGCAGAACGGGCAGGGCGGCAACTTCTACGGTTTCCTCGCCATGTTCATGCTGCTGTTCGTCACCACCGGCATCGGCAACGGCTCCACCTTCCGCATGATCCCGGTGATCTTCCGCACCCTGCATGAGCGCCTCAGCGCCGGCAAGGGGGCCGCGGTCAAGGAGCAGTCGTTGCGCGAGGCCGGCAAGGAGTCGGCCGCAGTGCTCGGCTTCAGCTCCGCGATCGGTGCCTTCGGCGCGTTCTTCATTCCCAAGTCCTTCGGCAGCTCCATCGCCCTCACCGGCGGGCCGGAGATCGCCCTGTACGTCTTCGTCGGCTACTACGCCAGCTGCATCCTGGCCACCTGGTGGTGGTACTCGCGCAAGGGCGCCGAAACGCCCTGCTAGACAGCCATCGCCAAAGAAATGACGAGCGCGGGGTAACCGCCCGCGCTCAGCCTGAGAGGAAAGAAAAATGAGCCACATACTCGACCAGCTGCGCTTCTTCAATCGCAAGCAAGGAGAGTTCGCCGACGGTCATGGCGAGACCCGCAAGGAGTCGCGCGACTGGGAGAACGTCTACCGTGCCCGCTGGCAGTACGACAAGATCGTGCGCTCCACCCACGGGGTGAACTGCACCGGGTCGTGCTCCTGGAAGATCTACGTGAAGAACGGCCTGATCACCTGGGAAACCCAGCAGACCGACTACCCGCGCACCCGCAACGACCTGCCCAACCACGAGCCGCGCGGCTGCCCGCGCGGCGCCAGCTACAGCTGGTACATCTACAGCGCCAACCGCCTGAAATACCCCAAGGTCCGCAAACCCCTGCTGAAACTCTGGCGTGACGCGCGCCGCACCCTGGCGCCGGTCGAGGCCTGGGCCAGCATCGTCGAGGACCCGGCCAAGGCGCAGAGCTACAAGAGCAAGCGCGGCATGGGCGGCTTCATCCGCTCCAGCTGGCGCGAGGTCAACGAGATCATCGCCGCGGCCAACGTCTACACGGTGAAGCAGTACGGGCCCGACCGGGTGGTCGGCTTCTCGCCGATCCCGGCCATGTCGATGGTCAGCTACGCCGCCGGCAGCCGCTACCTGTCGCTGATCGGCGGGGTGTGCCTGAGCTTCTACGACTGGTACTGCGACCTGCCTCCCGCGTCACCACAGGTGTGGGGCGAGCAGACCGACGTGCCGGAATCGGCCGACTGGTACAACTCCAACTACATCATCGCCTGGGGCTCCAACGTCCCGCAGACCCGCACCCCCGACGCCCACTTCTTCACCGAGGTGCGCTACAAGGGCACCAAGACCGTGGCCATCACCCCGGACTACGCCGAGGTGGCCAAGCTCACCGACCTCTGGCTCAACCCCAAGCAGGGCACCGACGCGGCGCTGGCGCAGGCCTTCGCCCACGTGATCTTCAAGGAATTCCACCTGGAGAACCCCAGCGCCTACTTCACCGACTACGCCAGGCGCTACACCGACCTGCCGATGCTGGTGCTGCTCGACGAGAAGGACGGCAGCTACCGCGCCGACCGCTTCCTGCGCGCCTCCGACTTGGATGGCGAACTCGGCCAGGACAACAACCCCGAGTGGAAGACCATCGCCGTCGACGCGGGGGGCGAACTGGTCTCGCCCCTGGGCTCGATCGGCTACCGCTGGGGCGAGAAGGGCAAGTGGAACATCGAGGCCCGCGAGGGCGGCGAGGGACGCGCGGTCGACCTCAAGCTGAGCCAGCTGGACAGCGGCGAAGTCGCCGAGGTGGCCTTCCCGTACTTCGGCGGTCAGGCCCACGAGCACTTCGCCCATGCGCCGGGCGAGGAAATCCAGCTGCGCCGCGTGCCGGTGCGCACCCTGGTGCTGGCCGACGGCAGCCAGGCCAGGGTCGCCAGCGTATTCGACCTGATGGCCGCCAACCTGGGCATCGACCGTGGCCTGGGCGGCGCCAACGTCGCCAACCACTATGACGACGACCGCGTGCCGGGCACGCCGGCCTGGCAGGAGAAGATCACCGGCGTCAGCCGCGAGAAGGCCATCCAGATCGCCCGCGAGTTCGCCGACAATGCCGACAAGACCAAGGGTCGCAGCATGATCATCGTCGGCGCGGCGATGAACCACTGGTACCACATGGACATGAACTACCGCGGCCTGATCAACATGCTGATGTTGTGCGGCTGCGTGGGGCAGACCGGTGGCGGCTGGGCGCACTACGTCGGCCAGGAGAAGCTGCGTCCGCAGTGTGGCTGGCTGCCGCTGGCCTTCGGCCTCGACTGGCATCGCCCGTCGCGGCAGATGAACGGCACCAGCTTCTTCTACAACCACAGCTCCCAGTGGCGCCACGAGAAGATGAGCATCCACGAGGTGCTGTCGCCGCTGGCGGACAAATCCGCGTACCCCGAGCACATGCTCGACTACAACATCCGCGCCGAGCGCGCCGGCTGGCTGCCGAGCGCGCCGCAGCTCAACCGCAACCCGCTGCAGATCACCCGTGACGCGGCGGTGGCGGGGCTGGAGCCGAAGGACTACGTGGTCAGGTCGCTGGCCGAAGGCACGCTGCGCTTCGCCTGCGAGCAGCCGGACAACCCGGTCAACTTCCCGCGCAACATGTTCATCTGGCGTTCCAACCTGCTGGGCAGCTCGGGCAAGGGCCACGAGTACATGCTCAAGTACCTGCTCGGCACCCGCAACGGCGTGATGAACCCCGACCTGGGCCAGCGCGGCGGCTTCAAACCGCAGGAAGCCGAATGGCAGGACGAGGGCGCCATCGGCAAGCTCGACCTGGTCACCACCCTCGACTTCCGCATGTCCTCGACCTGCGTGTACTCCGACATCGTCCTGCCGACCGCCACCTGGTACGAGAAGGACGACATGAACACCTCGGACATGCACCCCTTCATCCACCCGCTGTCGGCGGCCATCGACCCGGCCTGGGAAGCGCGTTCGGACTGGGAAATCTACAAGGGCATCGCCAAGGCCTTCTCAGAGATGGCCGAAGGGCACCTGGGCGTGGAGAAGGACCTGGTCACCGTGCCGCTGCTGCACGACACCCCCGGCGAGCTGGCCCAGCCGTTCGGCGGCAGCGACTGGAAGACGGCGGGGCAGGCGCCCCAGCCGGGCCTCAACTGTCCGAACATCACGGTGGTCGAGCGCGACTACCCGAACACCTACAAGAAGTTCACCTCGCTCGGCCCGCTGCTGGACACGCTGGGCAACGGCGGCAAGGGCATCAACTGGAACACCAAGCACGAGGTCGAGTTCCTCGGCGAACTGAACTACACCGTGCGCGAGGAGGGCGTCAGCCAGGGCCGGCCGAAGATCGAGTCGGCCATCGACGCCGCCGAGGTCATCCTCAGCCTGGCGCCGGAAACCAACGGCCATGTCGCCGTGAAGGCCTGGGCCGCGCTGTCGGAATTCACCGGCCGCGATCACAGCCACCTGGCGCTGCCCAAGGAACATGAGGCGATCCGCTTCCGCGACATCCAGGCGCAGCCGCGCAAGATCATCTCCAGCCCGACCTGGTCCGGCCTGGAAGACGAGCACGTCAGCTACAACGCCGGCTACACCAACGTCCATGAGCTGATCCCGTGGCGCACCCTGACCGGCCGCCAGCAGTTCTACCAGGACCACCCCTGGATGCTCGCCTTCGGCGAGGGCCTGATGAGCTACCGGCCGCCGATCAACACCCGTTCGACCGGCTACGTGCAGGGCAAGATGCCCAACGGCAACCCGGAGATCTGCCTGAACTGGATCACCCCGCACCAGAAGTGGGGCATCCACAGCACCTATACCGACAACCTGATCATGCTCACCCTGAGCCGTGGCGGGCCGATCGTGTGGATGAGCGAGATCGACGCCAGGAAGGTCGGCATCGAGGACAACGACTGGATCGAGTGCTTCAACGCCAACGGCGCGCTGACCGCCCGCGCGGTGGTCAGCCAGCGGGTCAAGGAGGGCATGGTGATGATGTACCACGCCCAGGAACGCATCGTGAACGTGCCCGGCGCGGAGAGCACCGGGACCCGTGGCGGCCACCACAACTCGGTGACCCGCGTGGTGCTCAAGCCCACCCACATGATCGGCGGCTACGCCCAGCTGGCCTACGGCTTCAACTACTACGGCACCGTGGGCTGCAACCGCGACGAATTCGTGGTGGTGCGCAAGATGAGCAAGGTGGACTGGCTGGACGGCCCCAATGGCAACGACTTGCCGCAACCGCTGCCGCAGGACATTTGAGGATTACTGCCATGAAAATTCGTTCACAAGTGGGCATGGTGCTGAACCTGGACAAGTGCATCGGCTGCCATACCTGCTCGATCACCTGCAAGAACGTCTGGACCAGCCGCGAAGGCATGGAATACGCCTGGTTCAACAACGTCGAGACCAAGCCCGGCATCGGCTACCCCAAGGAGTGGGAGAACCAGGACAAATGGAAGGGCGGCTGGGTGCGCAACCCGGACGGCTCGATCAACCCGCGCATCGGCGGCAAGTTCCGCGTGCTGGCGAACATCTTCTCCAACCCCGACCTGCCGAGCATCGACGACTACTACGAGCCGTTCGACTTCGACTACCAGCACCTGCACACCGCGCCGCTCGGTGAGCACCAGCCGGTGGCGCGGCCGCGCTCGGCCATCTCCGGCAAGCGCATGGAGAAGATCGAATGGGGCCCCAACTGGGAGGAAATCCTCGGCACCGAGTTCGCCAAGCGGCGCAAGGACAAGAACTTCGACCAGGTGCAGGCCGACATCTACGGCGAGTACGAGAACACCTTCATGATGTACCTGCCGCGCCTGTGCGAGCACTGCCTCAACCCGGCATGCGCGGCCTCCTGCCCGAGCGGCGCGATCTACAAGCGCGAGGAGGACGGCATCGTCCTCATCGACCAGGAGAAGTGCCGCGGCTGGCGCATGTGCATCAGCGGCTGCCCGTACAAGAAGATCTACTTCAACTGGAAGAGCGGCAAATCCGAGAAGTGCATCTTCTGCTACCCGCGCATCGAGGCCGGCCTGCCCACCGTGTGCTCGGAAACCTGCGTCGGGCGCATCCGCTACCTGGGCGTGCTGCTGTATGACGCCGACCGCATCCACGAGGTGGCCAGCACGCCGAGCGAGCAGGACCTGTACCAGAAGCAGCTGGAAATCTTCCTCGACCCCAACGACCCGAAGGTGATCGAGCAGGCGCTGGCCGACGGCGTGCCGCTGTCGGTGATCGAGTCCGCGCAGAAATCGCCGGTGTACAAGCTGGCGGTGGACTGGCAGCTGGCCCTGCCGCTGCACCCGGAATACCGCACCCTGCCGATGGTCTGGTACGTGCCGCCGCTGTCGCCGATCCAGAACGCCGCCGCCAAGGGCGCCGTGAGCATGGACGGCGTGCTGCCGGACGTGGACAGCCTGCGCATTCCCGTGCGCTACCTGGCCAACCTGCTCACCGCCGGCGACGAGCAGCCGGTCAAGCTGGCGCTCAAGCGCCTGCTGGCGATGCGCGCCTACAAGCGCGCGGAACAGGTCGACGGCGTGCAGGACCTGCAGGTCCTGGCATCGGTGGGGCTGTCGGTGGCGCAGTGCGAGGACATGTACCGCTACCTGGCCATCGCCAACTACGAGGACCGCTTCGTCATCCCTTCAGCGCACCGCGAGGAGGCGATGAGCGATGCCTTCGCCGAGCGTTCCGGTTGCGGCTTCAGCTTCGGCAGCGGCTGCAGCGGGTCTTCGGACACCAACATGTTCGGGGCGAAGAAGGCCAATCGCCGCGATGTGCTCAAGACCGTGCAGATCTGGGAGGACTGAACCATGCGCATTCTCAAGGTGATCTCCCTGTTGCTGGACTATCCCGACGAGGCGCTGCAAGGCGCCCACGCGGAGCTGGAGGCTGCCCTCGGAGGCGCCCGCGAGATCAGCCCCGACCAGCGTGGCGCGCTGCTGCGCCTGCTCGACGAGCTGGCCCGGGAAGAGCTGATGGACGCCCAGGAACGCTACACCGAGCTGTTCGACCGGGGCCGCGCGCTGTCGCTGCTGCTGTTCGAGCACGTGCACGGCGAATCCCGCGATCGTGGCCAGGCCATGGTCGACCTGATGGCCCAGTACGAGGCCGCGGGCTTCGCCATCGGCGTGCGCGAGCTGCCCGACTACATCCCGCTGTATCTGGAATACCTGGCCAGCCGCGAGCCGATCGAGGCGCGTGAGGGGCTGGCCGACGTGGCGCACCTGCTGGCCCTGCTGGCGGCGCGCCTGGAGGAGCGCGAGAGCCCCTATGCGGCCTGCTTCCGCGCGCTGCTGCAGATCGCCGGCGAGCAGCCGGCGAGCGCGCTGGCCAAGGTACGCGAACAGGTGGCCGGCGAGCCGCGCGACGACAGCCTGGAGGCGCTCGACAAGCTGTGGGAGGAGGAGGCCGTGGACTTCCTCAAGGCCGAGCAGCAGGAGCGCTGCCCGAGCCAGACCACGCGGCCGGGCAAGGTCCGCGAAGAAGTGCCGGTGCCGGTGCACTGGATCGATTTCAAGCAGGATGGGTCGGCCGCCGCGCCGGCCCGGGAGGTGCGCAATGGCTAACCTGAATCTACTCGCCTTCGGCGTGTATCCCTACATCGCCCTGGCGGTCTGCGTGATCGGCAGCTGGGCGCGTTTCGACCTGTCGCAGTACAGCTGGAAGGCCGGATCGAGCCAGATCTTCAACCGCACGCCGGCCGAGCACCGCTACATGCGTATCGCCAGCAACCTGTTCCACGTCGGCGTGCTGTTCGTCCTGGCCGGCCACTTCGTCGGCCTGCTGACGCCCGCGTCGATCTACCACCATGCGATCTCCACCGAAAACAAGCAGCTGCTGGCGATGGTCTCCGGCGGTTTCTTCGGCGGCCTGTGCCTGATCGGCCTGCTGATGCTGCTCTACCGACGCCTGAGCGACGCGCGGGTGCGCGCCAGCTCCAGCTGTTCGGACGTGCTGGTGCTGCTGGTGCTGCTGGTACAGCTGCTGCTCGGCCTGGGCACCATCTACGCCTCCACCCACCACATGGACGGCTCGGTGATGGTGATGCTGGCCGACTGGGCGCAGTACACCGTGACCCTGCAGCCGCAGCTGGCCGCCGCCGCGATAGCGCCGGTGAGCCCGGTGTACAAGCTGCACGTGTTCCTCGGCCTGAGCCTGTTCGTGCTGTTCCCCTTCACCCGCCTGGTGCACATCGTCAGCGCGCCGGTCTGGTACCTGGGCCGGCGCTACCAGATCGTGCGGCAGAAGGCCTGAGACCAGACCTGCAGGCTCTGACCTGTGGAAATGGACCTGTGGAAATGGACCTGTGGAAATGGACCTGTGGGAGCGGACTTGTCCGCGAGCTTTTCACCCGGAATTACCCGTAGGCGGAAGGCAAAACTCGCGGCCAAGGCCGCACCCACGCTCTGCGAATGAAACCGACTGATCGAGGAGATCCCATCATGGGTTGTGGATGCGGTGGTAACGGAAACGGTGGCGGCTGCAGCGGTGGCCAGCCGAGAGTGGAAATCCCGGCCAATGCGCCGGTGGTGCAGGAAGTGGTGCCCGACTCGCGGCCCGGCGCCGACGAGCCGGAGGCCGACGAAGGCGAAGAGGACGAGCCAGCCCCCGAGCTGATCGCCAGCAGCGAGCAGGAATGGCCGCGGATCAAGGTCAACGGCCTGCCCATCGCGGTGGAGGCGATCGCCCAGGAGCTGCAGTACCACCCGGCGGCGAGCCGCCGCGAGGCGGTGTTCCTCGCCGGCCAGGCGCTGGTGATCCGCGAGCTGCTGCAGCAGCGGGCGGCCGCGCTGGGCCTGCAGGTGCGCGCCGCCGGCGGCGAGAGCGAGGAGGAGGCGCTGACCCGCACCCTGATCGAACTCGAGGTGCCGCTGCCGCGGGCCGACGAGGACACCTGCCGGCGCTACTACGAGCGCAACCTGGCGCGCTTCGCCAGCGCGCCGCTGCTGGCGGCGCGGCACATCCTGCTGGGCTGCCCGGCCGACGACGCCGAGGCACGCAGCCTGGCCCGGGAACGCGCCGAGGCGCTGATCGCCGAGCTGCGTGGCGAACCCGGGCGCTTCGCCGAGCTGGCGCTGGCCCATTCGGCCTGCCCGTCGAAGGAGCAGGGCGGCTCGCTGGGGCAGATCAGCCAGGGCCAGACCGTGCCCGAGTTCGAGCGCCAGCTGCTGCGCCTGCCGCTGGGCCTGGCCACGCAACCGCTGGAGAGCCGCTACGGCTTCCATGCGGTGCAGGTGGACCTGCGCATCGAGGGCCGGCAACTGCCGTTCGAGACGGTGGTCGGGGCGATCCGCGCCGAACTGGACCAGCGGGTCTGGCAGGTGGCGGTGGCCCAGTACCTGAAGAACCTGGTGGGCGAGGCGGACATCCAGGGCATCGTCCTGGAAGGCGCCGACTCACCGTTGCTGCAGTAGCCCGGATGCCATCCGGGCTACGTGAACTGGACGGGATGATGATGGACGCACAACTGCAGGACAGCTTCGGTCGCACCATCGACTACCTGCGCCTGTCGGTCACCGACCGCTGCGACTTCCGCTGCATCTACTGCATGGCCGAGGACATGACCTTCCTGCCGCGCCAGCAGGTGCTGACCCTGGAGGAGCTGGAGCGGGTGGCGCGGCTGTTCGTGGCCAACGGCACGAAGAAGATCCGCCTGACCGGCGGCGAGCCACTGGTGCGCCCCGGCGTGGTCGGCCTGTGCGAGCGCATCGCCGCGCTGCCGGGGCTGCGTGAGCTGGTGATGACCACCAACGGCTCGCAGCTGGACAAACTGGCACGGCCCCTGGCCGAGGCCGGCGTGCGCCGCCTCAACATCAGCCTGGACAGCCTGCGCCCCGAGCGCTTCCGCGCCATCACCCGCACCGGCGAGCTGGCCCAGGTGCTGGATGGCATCGTGGCGGCGCAGGCGGCCGGCTTCGCCAACATCAAGCTGAACACCGTGGTCATGCACGGGCGCAACGCCGACGAAGTGCTCGATCTGGTCGAATTCGCCGCCCGGCGTGGCCTGGACATCAGCTTCATCGAGGAGATGCCGCTGGGCCAGGTCGGCCGCGAGCGCGGCGAGAGCTACTGCTCCAGCGACTGGGTGCGCGAACGCATCGGCGAGCGCTTCGCCCTGCTCGACAGCGCCGAGCAGAGCGGCGGTCCGGCGCGCTACCTGCGCCTGGTCGACTTCCCCGGCACGCGCATCGGCCTCATCTCGCCGCACAGCCACAACTTCTGCGCCACCTGCAACCGCGTGCGGCTGACCACCGAAGGGCGCCAGCTGCTGTGCCTCGGCCACGAGCACTCGGTGGACCTGCGCGCGCTACTGCGCCGCCACCCGGGCAATGACGAACCGGTGCTGGCGGCCATCCGCGCCGCGCTGCCGCGCAAGCCGCTGCGCCATGAATTCGCTGTCGGCGACGTGCAGATCCTGCGTTTCATGAACGCCACCGGCGGCTGACGCCCGTTCCTCCCTCCAGCCTGGTCGCCAGGCGGGTTGCCACGCTTGCCGGCGGGCAGGGTCGTCTGTCGCGGGCGTGGCTTTTTTGGGGCTATGTTCTCGTGATGTGTTGCACGTAGCCGTAGCCATAGAAGCAAGAGCCCAGTCCGCGGTCGCGGCAGGTAAAGCCGTCAAGCAACTCGGAGCTGGAGTCCCCGTCAGGAGGCCGAGCGGAGGTGTTGCGCAGGGGGACGAGCCGCAGGGATGCGGCGAAAGAACTGGGCGTCCCCGCATAACGGGCCATGGATGGCCCGTGTATGCCGTGCCCCCGGAGCAGCACCGGAGGGAGGGAACCCCGCCGCAGGCGGGGCCGGATGCCGGGGTGGCCTTCTCTTTGGTTACTTTCTCTTGGCCAAACAAGAGAAAGTGACTCGCCCAGGAGGGCGAAACCAGAACTTTCATGCAACTGGATAAACAGCCGGGGATCGTAGTTGCCGATTTATCGGTGCGCGCAGCGCACCCTACGAATCACAGGCCTTCGCCCAATGGGCACATAGCCTTTTTCGACCGTTTCCCGACACCCAGTCGCGTCCATGCGCGAGGGCGACGAAGTGAAACGGCTCACGGATGCCATCGCTCCCGACTTGATCGTGATCAATTTCTGATCACCGCCTCCTGGCGTAGATTCACATCATCTTGTGTGTCAAAGATAAATTCATAACTAGATGATGTGTTCAGGGGGTAGTGAATGAATCCGCAGCAACCGCCTTACCGGCCCCGCACGCTGCTCAAGCGCGACGGCAGCGAGGTGTCGTTCGACCTCGGCAAGATCGAGCGCGCGATCGCCGCCGCCGGCCAGGCCACCGGCCAGTTCGGGCCGTACGAAGCGAAGGCGCTGGCCGACGCGGTGCTGTCCCGGCTGCTGGAATTCCGCAGCCTGGGCGTGGAGCAGGTGCAGGACAAGGTCGAGCTGGTGCTGATGGAGGCCGGCTACTACGACACCGCTAGGGTCTACATCGTCTATCGCGAGCGCCACGGTCGCCTGCGCCGCGAGCACAAGACCCTGGTCGACGTGGCCGCGTCGATGAACGAATACCTGCGCCGCGAGGACTGGCGCGTGCAGGCCAACGCCAACCAGGGCTATTCCCTGGGCGGGCTGATCCTCAACGTCTCCGGCAAGGTCACCGCCAACTACTGGCTGGACGAGGTCTACAGCCCGGAGATCGGCCGCGCCCACCGCGAGGCTGACCTGCACATCCACGACCTGGACATGCTCGCCGGCTACTGCGCCGGCTGGTCTCTGCGCACCCTGCTGCACGAGGGGCTCAACGGCATCCCGGGGCGGGTCGAGGCGGGGCCGCCCAGACACCTGTCGAGCGCCCTGGGGCAGATGGTCAACTTCCTCGGCACGCTGCAGAACGAGTGGGCCGGCGCCCAGGCATTCAGCTCCTTCGACACCTACCTGGCGCCCTACGTGCGCAACGATCGGCTGGACTACGAGCAGGTGCGCCAGGCGCTGCAGGAGTTCATCTACAACCTCAACGTGCCGTCGCGCTGGGGCACCCAGACGCCCTTCACCAACCTGACCTTCGACTGGGTCTGCCCCGAGGACCTGCGCGAGCAGGTGCCGGTGATCGGCGGGGTGGAGATGCCGTTCTGCTACGGCGAACTGCAGGCGGAGATGGACCTGATCAACCGCGCCTACATCGAGGTGATGATGGCCGGCGACGCCATGGGCCGGGTGTTCACCTTCCCGATCCCGACCTACAACATCACCCACGACTTCCCCTGGGACAGCGACAACGCCACGCGCCTGTTCGACATGACCGCGCGCTACGGCCTGCCGTACTTCCAGAACTTCCTCAACTCGGACATGCAGCCCAACCAGGTGCGCTCCATGTGCTGCCGCCTGCAGCTGGACGTGCGCGAGCTGCTCAAGCGCGGCAACGGCCTGTTCGGCTCGGCCGAGCAGACCGGCTCGCTGGGCGTGGTGACCATCAACTGCGCGCGCCTCGGCCACCTCTACCGGCAGGACCTGCCGGGCCTGCTGCGGCGCCTGGACGAACTGCTGCAGATGGCCTACGAGAGCCTGGAGGTCAAGCGCAAGGTGATCCAGCACCACATGGACGCCGGCCTCTATCCCTACACTAGGCGCTACCTGGGCACCCTGCGCAACCACTTCTCCACCATCGGCGTGAACGGCCTGCACGAGATGCTGCGCAACTTCTCGGGCGACACCGAAGGCCTGCACACCGAGGCCGGCCGGCGCCTGGCGCTGCAACTGCTGGACCATGTGCGCGAGCGGCTGGTGCGCTTCCAGGAGGACAGCGGCCACCTCTACAACCTGGAGGCGACGCCGGCCGAGGGCACCACCTACCGCTTCGCCAAGGAAGACCAGAAGCGCTATCCCGATATCGTCCAGGCCGGCACCCCCGAGGCGCCTTACTACACCAACTCCTCGCAGCTGCCGGTGGGCTTCACCGAAGACCCGTTCGAGGCGCTGGAGCTGCAGGACGCGCTGCAGTGCAAGTACACCGGCGGTACCGTGCTGCACCTGTACATGGCCGAGCGCATCTCGTCGGCGCAGGCCTGCAAGCAGCTGGTGCGCACGGCGCTCGGTCGGTTCCGCCTGCCGTACCTGACCGTGACGCCCACCTTCTCCATCTGCCCGGTGCACGGCTACCTGGCAGGCGAACACGAGTTCTGCCCGAAATGCGACGAGGCACTGCTGCACAAGCAGTCGTGCTGCGGCGCCTGCGGCTGAACCAGAGTCCACCCACCGCAAGGAGCAACATCCCATGAAACAAGCCATGCAACTGCCCGAAGCCCAACGCCAGCGCTGTGAAGTCTGGACCCGGGTGATGGGCTACCACCGCCCGGTATCCGCCTTCAACCCGGGCAAGCAGTCCGAACACCGCGAGCGCCGGCATTTCAGCGAGCCGCGATAGCGCGCCATCCCACTCGCAATGCTGCTCACCTGAGGACTGACCGGATGCGCTCAGTCCTTTCGCTGCAGCGGGTGAAGGCCATGAACGAACCCTGTGGGAGCGGACTTGTCCGCGAATCTTCGCTGCCAGTTCCATTCGCGGACGCCCAGCTGCTTCCACGGGGTCAAGGCACTCGCCAGCACACCCCATTGGGACATGGCCCAGGTGAACGGCATTACCCACCCCGCCCGGATCTTTCGGGCGGCTTCCTCCGGAGTCCCTGATGAATGCCTCCTGCAGCCGGTCGCAGCACCTGCGCGAATTCTCGCTGAAGGTCGGCGGGCTGTTGCCGCTGACCACCATCGACTACCCCGACCACATCGCCTGCGTGCTGTTCTGCCAGGGCTGCGCCTGGCGCTGCCGCTACTGCCACAACCCGGAGCTGATCAGGGCGCAGGCGGAAGGCGCGGTGGCCTGGCATGAGGTCGTCGCCTTCCTGCGCAAGCGCCAGGGGCTGCTCCAGGCCGTGGTGTTCAGCGGCGGCGAGGCTACCCTGCAGTCTGCCTTGCCGGCCGCCATGCGCCGGGTGCGCCAGCTGGGCTTCAAGATCGGCCTGCACAGCGCCGGCATCAAGCCGAACGCGCTGCGCCGCGTGCTGCCGCTGTGCGACTGGGTCGGCTTCGACATCAAGGCGCTGGAAGAGGACGCGGCGCTGATCACCGGCGTCTCCGGCAGCGGGCGGGTCAACTGGGAAAGCCTGGAGTTGCTGATCGCCAGCGGCGTGGACTTCGAGTGCCGCACCACGGTGCACTGGCACCTGTTCGACTGCCAGCGCCTGCAACGCCTGGCCGAGCGCCTGGCCGCCGTCGGCGTGCAGCGCTTCGCCGTGCAACTGGCGCGCCCCGGACGCATGCTGGACCCTACCCTGGGCAACGCCCCGACCCCGGCCGAGGCCATTGAACTGTGGCCCTATCTGCAACAGTTGTTCGCCCGCTTCGAGCTGCGCGATATCTGAAAGCCTGTTTCGCTCGCGGCCACTGACTCCGCTGGTGCGCATGGCGCACCCTACGGCCCTGCGAATCGCGTTACCAGCCCCAGAACTGCAGCCACCAGCAGTAGCCGAGCAGGGCGTTGGCCAGCAGCAGGCCGGTCATCGGCGCCAGCCGTTGCCGCGCCGGCAGGCGCTGGCAGACGCGCCAGCCCAGCCACAGGCTCCAGCAGGCCGCGCCCAGCAGCAGGGCGCCTCGCGCGGAGGGCACCCAGGACAGGACCAGGCCTTCGTAGCGCAGCAGCTTCACCGTGGTGGAAGACAGCCCGAGGAACAGCCCCGCGGCGCCGGGCGGCACCAGGCACAGCGCCAGGTGGCGGGCGAAGGCCGCCGACTGTCCGGCCATGCGCCCACCGAGCCCGAGCAGGAGCCGCAGCGATCCGCCCAGCACGAGGCTGCTGGCGGCGAGGTAGAGGCAGATCGCCAGACCGTCGAGCCAAGTGAACGCATCGTTGTTCGACGGGTAGTGGGTCAGTAGCCACCAGGGGGCCGAGGCCTGCAGCGGCCAGAAGATATCGTGCCCGACCAGCCATTCGGCCATGGCCTGCTTCAGGGCGATGAACCAGGGGCTGACCGTCCACTGGAAGGCGCCCATGGCCAGGCCGATCACCCCGTACAGCAGCAGGCGCGACTCCCAGCCGTCCGCCTCGCCGCCCAGGTCGACGATCTCCGCGCTGCCGGAGCGGGCGATCAGGCGCACGGCGTCGCGCTGCCCGCTGCAACGGCCGCAGGCATGGCAGGCGGACGCGCCCTGCATGCGGCGGATATCCAGCAATGGCGCGCAGTTGGGCGGCGGGCGGTGAGGCGGAAGATTGGCCCGCCAGCGCTGCTCGTCCACTTGGAAATGCACCGGCGCCAGCTTCGCCAGCAGGGCAAACACGCCACTGACCGGGCACAGGTAGCGGCACCACACGCGCTTGCCGCGGCCATAGAGAAAACCCACCAGCATCGCTGCGAGGGTGGAGCCGCCGAGGATCAGCAGGGCCGCCTGGGCATAGTCGTAGACGCTGATCAGCTGGCCGTAGAGGGTGGTCAGCAGGAAACCGACCGTGGGCCAGCCGGCCCAGCGCATCCAGCGTGGCACGCCGCGCCCCAGGCCGCGCTGGCTGGCCCACTCGCTGAGCGCCCCTTCGGGGCACAGCAGGCCGCACCACAGGCGGCCGAACAGCACCACCGAGAGCAGCACGAAGGGCCACCAGATGCCCCAGAAGACGAACTGGGCCAGCAGCGCGAGGTTGTCCAGGATACGCGCGTGGGTATCCGGCAGCGGCAGGGCGGCCGGCACCACCAGCAGCGCGGCGTAGACCAGCACCACCGCCCACTGCAGCCGGCGGATCAGGCCGGCATGCCGGCGCATGCCGTCGCCCAGGGCGGCGAGCCGGCGATTCAGCGCGGCGTTCATGCGGCGCTCCGGGGTGTCTCCTCGGCGGGTTGGCGCGCCGCGCGCCGCCAGCGGTAGGCGAGCAGCCAGAAGCCGGCCAGGGTCAGCACCGCGACGAGGGAGGGCATGGCCCGGTAGCCGGTCAGCCCGGCGATCATACCGCCCAGGCGCGAGCCATCGTCGAGCCAGGCCGAGCTGTCCCAGAGCGGGTCGCCCAGCCAGCCGTAGAACCGTTCGGGCAGGTCCATGCCCATCCATTGCCCCGTGGCGCGGTCGAGGGCGTTCATCAGCATGGCGCCGCCCAGCGAGATCATCAGCAGTTCGCTGATGGCGAAGAAGCGCCGCCAGTCCAGCAGGTGGCTGCCGGCCTGGAGCAGGGCGAAACTGAGGGCCCCGAGCAGCACGCCGAGTCCCGCGCCGAGCAGCATCGACGAGGCGCTGGCCGCGCCAGCGGCGCCGTAGAGGAAGATGGCGATCTCGCTGCCTTCGCGGGCCACGGCGATGGCCGCGAGAAGCATCAGGCCACTGCGCCGGCCCTGGGTCAGGGCGTGCTCGGCGCGGCTCTCCAGGCTGCCGCGCAACTGCCGGCCGTTGTGCCGCATCCACATCACCATCTGCAGGATCAGCACGCTGGCCAGGGCGCTCATGGCCGCCTGGAACCACTCGCCCGCCGGGCCGCTCATCCAGTTTCCCGCCAGGATCATCAGGGCCGCCAGCAGCGCCGCCAGGGCGCCGCCGCCGAGCACACCCAGCCACAGCAGGTGGAAGTGCCGGTGCCCGTCGTGCTGACGCCTCAGCCAGGCATGGAGCAGCCCGATGACCAGCAGGGCCTCGATGCTTTCGCGCCAGACGATCAGAAGTGCCTGTTCCATGTCCGCTCCTACTGCGCCTCGATGTAGCCGCCCGGCAGGTCGAGGTGGAATTCGTCGAAGAAGGTGTAGCGCCCCGGCTTGAGCGGGTGGATCACGACGAACGAGGTGACGCCGGGGCCGAGCACCTTCTCCACCCGCAGGGGCAGGCTCTCGAACTCGACCGGCCCCTGGCCGACGTTGCGCACGACGATCTTGAAACGCTGGCCCGCCGGCACCGTCAGGCTGGGCGGCGTGAAGTGCCCGTCGCTGATGCTCAGCTCGTAGCTCGGCAGCGGTGCGCCCCAGGCCGGCAACGCCAGCAGCGCCAGGAGGACGAAGAGGATTCTCATGCGGGTCTCCGCGTGTCGGTTGGTTCCGCAGCCGTGGGAGCGG
The DNA here is from genome assembly GCF_029840585.1 of Pseudomonas sp. GD03875. Taxonomy (NCBI): domain Bacteria; kingdom Pseudomonadati; phylum Pseudomonadota; class Gammaproteobacteria; order Pseudomonadales; family Pseudomonadaceae; genus Pseudomonas; species Pseudomonas sp. GD03875. Next base: position 79,653 of record NZ_JAOCCV010000013.1, read on the forward strand.
CCTTGGCCGCGAAGCTCTTGCAGTGCTTTGCCGGTTCGCGGCCAAGGCCGCTCCTACAGTGGTGCATATCTATTGGCTCGCCGCTGCTCAGTAGCCACCTTTCTTGCCGATACCGGCGTAGGTGAAGCTGTATTCCAGCTCACAGGGCTCGAACCAGGGCGCCACGCCGGTTTCCTTGTCGGTGTGGCGGCCGAAGGCGTGATGGTCGCCGCCGGGCGCGGCGACGCGGTAGGTGAGCTGGTACTTGCCGGGGCCATCCAGCTTCACGTTGTCGCCGTAGTGCGGGCCGTCGCTGGCGACCATAGCGTGGAATTCGCCCTGGATCAGCTTGTCGCTGCCCACCCGCTGCAGGGTGTAGCTGATGGACAGATAGGGAACGAAGCTGCCTTCCTGGAAGCCGTGGCAGTTGTCTTCCAGGGCGCTGATATCGGCTTCCATGTGCACGTCGGACTCGGCCGCCGGGCGCATCATCCCGGGCGGGTCCATCACGATCGGCTGCAGGTATACGGCGCCGACCTCCATGCCGGCGCACTGTTGGGGCTCGCCGATGGGGTATTCCTTCGCGCTGGCGGAGGCGGTGGCGAGGAGGGCGATCAGAGGCAGCAGGGTAGAGGTCTTCATGCGCTGGGTTTCCGGTTCGGAGATGACCGGGCCAGCGTAGGAAGGTTGAGGATTATCGATAATGATTCTCGTCAATTTTTATGAAGAGAGAGAGAGGTATCACCATCGGGGTATGGCATGTTCGCCGCCTACGTCCGATCTTGGCGGAGGCCAATTTCCTGGAGCCGACAGGTGAAAGATCAGCAAGCGTTGCTCGCCGTCGTATGGCTGCTGCACCAGAACCAGGTCGCCCTGGCGGACTCGATGCAGCTGATGTCCCGCTGGTTCCTGCGCAGCGGCGTCTCCGAACTCACCCTCGAACTGCAACCGAAAATGGAGGAGATGCTGGCCAACTGCATCTCCATCAACCACGCCCTGGTGGGGCTGGAGGAGCGCTTGGCAGGACTTGGCGAGGGGCAGGGCGCTCATGCTCCGTAGGGTGCGCCGCGCGCACCAAGGGCGTACGCGGGCTTGCCGGTGCGCACGGCGCACCCTACGGCAATACCGCCACAGCCAATGACGGAGCCAAAAAAACACCCTGCCGGGGCAGGGTGTGGATTGGATTCAGTCCCTCCGCGGGAGGGTGGCCGAAGGCTCAGAAATCGTAGTCGTAGTCGCTCAGCTGCTTCTGCAGGCGGCGCTCGTCGAGCAGGTTGTCGATGATGCGGCGTTTGGTCAGGTTGGTCTTGGCGACCTCCACGGTACGCTCGCCAGCGTCTTCGCTGTCTTCGGCGACGAAATCGTCTTCGAGTTCGAGTTCTTCTTTGCCGGTGCTCATAGGCCCACTCCAAAGGTTCGGAGGCTGATGGCGCACCTTATAGCGGCAAAGCAGGGGTCGGTAAAAAAGATTTTTTCAATCGACGCATTGGTCGATTCAATGGCTCGTCAATCGTCCGAAGTCTTCGCCTTGTATTCGCACAGATCCTCGATCCGGCAGGCTCCGCAGCGCGGCTTGCGCGCCTGGCAGACGTAGCGCCCGTGCAGGATCAGCCAGTGGTGGGCGTCCAGCAGGAACTCCCCGGGCACGAACTTGAGCAGCTTCTTCTCCACCTCCAGCACGTTCTTGCCGGGCGCGATGCCGGTGCGGTTGCTGACCCGGAAAATGTGGGTGTCCACCGCCATGGTCGGCTGGCGGAAGGCGGTGTTGAGCACCACGTTGGCGGTCTTGCGGCCGACGCCGGGCAGCGCCTCCAGGTCCTCGCGGTTGTCCGGCACCTGGCTGCCGTGCTTCTCGACGAGGATGCGGCAGGTCTCGATGACGTTCTTCGCCTTGCTGTTGTACAGGCCGATGGTCTTGATGTACTCGCTCAGGCCCTCCACGCCCAGGGCATGGATGGCTTCCGGGGTATTGGCCACCGGGTACAGCCTGGCCGTGGCCTTGTTCACGCCCACGTCGGTGGCCTGGGCGGAGAGGATCACCGCGATCAGCAGCTCGAAGGGGGTGGTGTAGGCCAGTTCGGTCCTGGGTTCGGGGTTGTCTTCGCGCAGGCGGCGGAAGATCTCGTAGCGCTTGGCGGCGTTCATCGGGCGTCGTCTTGGTTGAAATGGCGGAACAGGGCGAGCAACAGGCCGAGCAGGATAAAGGCGCCGGCGGCGTGCGTCAGCAACGGCATGCCGCTCGACCATTGCCAGCCACTGAGCGCCGGACCCGGCAGCCAGTCGGCGTGGGCGAACAGGCTGCCATGGCCGAACGCCTCGCGCAGCGCGCCGAGCAGCACGGCGGCTAGGGCGAACAGCAGGCCGGGCCGGAGTCCCGCCAGGGCGCCCGTGGAATCGCCCAGGGCCAGCGCCAGGCCGGGCAGGACCAGCAGCGGCAGGAACAGCGCCAGCGCGCTTGCCAGTTCGGCGCTGAGCAGTTGCAGGGCCAGGCTGGCGGCGCTGGCCAGGATGCCGCCCAGCAGCAGGGCCGCCAGCAGCAGGGCGTTGCCCGCCAGTCGCCCGCGCAGGGGCGCCAGCGCCAGGCCGCACAGCGTGGTCACCAGCAGGCCGGCGACGCCGATGCCGATGCCCTTGACCAGCAGATCGGTGGCGCCCAGCAGGGGCGCCAGGGCGAGCAGTGGCAGGGTGCGCTTCATGGCCGAACCTCCAGCAGCCGGTCGCGCTCGGCATCGAAGAAGCGCAGGGCGCGCCGCAGGGCCTCGGTGACCGCGCGGGAGGTGACCGTGGCACCGGCGATCTGGTCGACTTCGCCCTGGTCCGCGCGCAGGGTCCAGGCGGCTTCGCCGTCGGTCGTCATCCTGCCGTCGAAGCCGCGCAGCCAGCGGGCGCGCTCGGGCGCCAGGAGGTCGGCCAGGCCCGGGGTTTCCTGTTGCTGCAGCACCTTGCTGCCGAGCAGCCGGCCATCCGCGCCGATGGCCACCAGCAGGCGGATCGGACCTTCGTAGCCGCGCGCGTCGACCGGCAGCAGCACGGCGCTGGACCGGCCGCCGAGGGTGGCGAGATGGCCCTGCTGCGCGCGGGCGTTACCCAGCAGGCCTCCGTCTGGCAGTGCGATGGGCTGCTGCAGCGGGCGGTTGTCGTAGCTGCCGGCGGGCAGCAGGTCGAGCAGGGCGCGCTCGGCGGCGGCCTGGCGCTGGGCCTCGATGCGCGGCGCGGCGAAGTGCTGGAGCAGCGCGAGCAGCCCGGCGCCGAGCAGGGCGATCGCCAGCAGCAGCGGCGCGGCGCGCTTCATCGCGGCGCTCCCAGGCGGTCCAGGCGGGTGACGCACAGGTTCATTAGCAGCACGGCGAAGGCCAGGCCGTCCGGGTAGCCGCCCCAGGTGCGGATGGCATAGGTCAGCAGGCCGACACCGATGCCGAAGTACAGGCGCCCGCGCGGGCTGTCGGCGCCGCTGACCGGCTCGGTGACGATGAAGAAGGCGCCGAGCATGGTGGCGCCGCTGAACAGGTGCAGCAGCGGCGAGCCGTTGGAGTCCGAGCCGGAGCCGTTCCAGCACAGCAGGCTGGCGACGAACAGGGCGCTGAGCATGCCGGCCGGCGCCTGCCAGCGGATGGTCTTCTGCTGCAGGAGGAACAGGCCGCCGGCGAGAAACGCCAGGTTGACCCATTCCACGCCACGCCCGCCGATGCCGCCGAAGGCCGGGTGGCTGGCGAACAGTTCGTCGACGGTCAGGCGGTCGTTGTGGCGCAGGCTGTCCAGCACGGTGGCCTGGCTCCAGCCATCCGGCAGGCCGGGGCCGATGGCGAATATCTGCTGCAGGCCGGCCAGCAGGTCGTGCCCGCCGCCCGGCGCGGGCCAGTGCACCATCTGCGCCGGGAAGGCCACCAGGGCGAAGGCGTAGCCGAGCATGGCGGGGTTGAACGGGTTGTGGCCGAAGCCGCCGAACAGCGCCTTGCCGAACAGGCTGGCGAAGGCGGCGCTGGCGACCGTCAGCCACCAGGGTGCGTAGCCGGGCAGGGCCAGGGCCAGCAGCAGGGTCGTGACCAGGCCGCTGCCCTCGGCCAGCAGCGGCTGGCCGAACAGGCTGTGGCGCCCGTCATGGCGCGGCCAACCGCGCAGGCGCCGGGCCAGCAGGTCACAGGCGCAGCAGGTGAGGGCGGCCAGCAGCAGCTGGATCAGCAATCCCCAGCCGTTGAACCAGAGCAGGACCAGGGCGCCGGGCAGGCAGGCGAGCAGCACCCGCTGCATGGCCGGGCGCGGGTCGAAGGCGAGTTCAGGGCTGCTGGTGGTCATGCAGGCGTCGCTCCGCCTCCGCCAGACGCTGGCGGGCCCGCTGCAGGACGTCGGCCTCGACCGCCGAGGCGTTGGCCGCCAGGCGTCGCTCCAGGCGCTGCAGCTCGGCGCGGGCGTAAGCGTGCTCGGTCTTCAGCTCGCGCAGCGCGGGATCGACCGGCCGCTTGTCGACGCGCACCAGCTCGGGCGCCGGTTTGCCGCTGGCGTCCTCGGCGGCATGCAGGGCCTGCGTCGCGGTGTCCAGCGCCTGGCGCAGCGCCTGCACCGTGGCGTCGTCGGCGCCCTGGCGCAGGGCCTTGTCCAGTTCGGCGCGGCGCAGGGCGAACTGGATCTTCGCCTGCTTGAGCGCGGCGATGCCCGCGCTGGGCGCGGCCGGGGCCGGCGGGGTGGCCTGGTCGAAGGCCTGCTGGGCCCGCTCGGCGGCGCGGCGCAGTTCGTCCACCTGGCGCTGCAGCTCGGGATTGCCGCGCTGGGCGAGCTGCTTCTCGGCCTTGGCCAGCACCACCTTGGCCATGGCTGCCTCGATCTTCAGGCGTTTGTAGGTGTCGCCGCCAGCCGGAGGCGTCGTCGGGGCGGCCGCCACCACGGCGGGCGCGCGGGCGGCGCGCTCGGCCTGGCGCCTGGCCTCGTCGCGCGCCAGGCGGGCGAGGTGGGCCTCGTGGCGACGGCGGAACTGGTCGGCGCGCTCGCGCTGCTGCTGCGCTTCCGCTGTGGCCAGCGGCAGGATGTCGATGCAGTCCACCGGGCAGGGCGCCACGCACAGCTCGCAGCCGGTGCATTCGTCGCGGATCACCGTGTGCATCAGCTTGGCCGCGCCGACGATGGCGTCCACCGGGCAGGCCTGGATGCACTTGGTGCAGCCGATGCACTCGGCCTCGCGGATCAGGGCGATCTGCGGCGGTACTTCTGGCAGTTCCAGCGGCAGTTCCGGCACCGCGAGCAATTGGGCCAGGGCGTGAAGGGTGGCGGTGCCGCCGGGTGGGCACTTGTTGATCGCCTCGCCGGCGGCGATGCCCTCGGCGTAGGGCTTGCAGCCTGGATGGCCGCACTTGCCGCACTGGGTCTGCGGCAGCAGGGCGTCGATGGCCTGGACGCGCGCGTCGCTGCGCAGGGCGTTGTTCATGGCCATGCCCCCGCAGACACTCGGGGGAGCGCACCTGTGGGAGCGGTCTTGGCCGCGAAGCGTTTGTTATGGCGGCTAGAAGCTCGCGGACAAGTCCGCTCCCACAGCGGCGGGATTGCGCCAGCAACAGGCACCGGGAACATCGTCTCGTTCATGCCGCCCCCAGGCCGCCGAAGCCGAGGAAAGCCAGGCCTGTGAGGCCGGCGACCATTAGCAGGATCGGCGCGCCGCGGAAGGCGGCGGGCACGTCGCAGCGCTCAGTGCGTTCGATCATGTCGCTCATCAGTTGCAGCACCAGCCAGAAGCCCAGTCCGCCGACGATACCGAGCGCCATCGAGCTGGCGAAGTCGTCCAGGGTTGTGGCCAAGACCATGGCACCCAGGCCGTTGCCGAGCAGCAGCGGCCACAGGCCGGTCAGGTCCAGCGCGGGACGCAGGCGTGCCAGCAGGGCCAGGCAGAGCCAGCCCAGGGCGGCCAGCAACGGCAGGCAGGCGAGCAGGTGGAGGTAGGCCAGCCCCGTCGCCGACAGCGCCTGCTGCACCAGCCAGGACAGCGGTGCGGCGAGCAGGATCAGCAGCGCGCCGGCCGGGCCCAGGGCCTGGACGCGGACATGGCGCAGGGCGTCGGCGGCCAGCGGCAGGCCGAGAATCAGGTTGCTGACCAGCGCGGCGCCGATCAGGGCGAAGAGGAAGTCGGTCATGCGCATTCGCTCCAGGCTCGCGACGGGTGTCGCGGGCCTGTTACAAGGCTAGCCTCTGTTACTTCACCCGCTGGCCGGGCCTGGCGCCGCTGTCCGGGCTGAGCAGGTAGATTTCCTCGCCGCCCGGGCCGGCGGCCAGGACCATGCCCTCGGAGACGCCGAACTTCATCTTGCGCGGGGCCAGGTTGGCCACGTACAGGGTCAGGCGGCCTTCCAGCTTGCTCGGGTCCGGGTAGGCGCTCTTGATGCCGGAGAACACGTTGCGCTTCTCGTCGCCGATGTCCAGGGACAGGCGCAGCAGCTTGTCGGCGCCCTCGACGAACTCGCACTTCTCGATCAGGGCGATGCGCAGGTCCACGGCGGCGAAGGCGTCGAAGTTGATCTCGGCGGCCAGCGGGTCTTTCGCCAGTTCGCCATTGCCTTGGGGCTTGGAGGCTTCGGCGGCGAGGTCTTCCTTGGAGGCTTCGGTCATGGCTTCGATCTTCGCGGGTTCGATGCGGGTCAGCAGCGGGTTGAACGGATTCAGCTGATGGTCGGCCAGCGGCGTGGCCAGGTCGGACCAGCCCAGCGGGGCGACGTTGAGGAAGACCTCGGCGTCGCGGGCCAGGTTCGGCAGCACCGGCTTGAGCAGGATCACCAGCTGGCGGAACAGGTTGATGCCCAGGGCGCAGATTTCCTGCACCTCGGCCTGCTTGCCCTCGACCTTGTTCAGCGCCCAGGGCGCCTTGTCGGCGATCCAGGCGTTGGCGCGGTCGGCCAGGGCCATGATCTCGCGCATGGCGCGGGAGAAGTCGCGGGCCTCGTAGGCGTCGGCGATGCTCGGCGCGGCGGCCTGGAAGGCTTGCCACAGTTCAGGCTCGGGGTTGGCGTCGACCAGCACGCCGGCATTGCCCTTGTGGATGAAGCCGGCGCAGCGGCTGGCGATGTTGACCACCTTGCCGACCAGGTCGGAGTTGACCTTCTGCACGAAGTCCTCGAGGTTCAGGTCGAGGTCGTCCACGCCGCGGCCGAGCTTGGAGGCGTAGTAGTAGCGCAGGTATTCCGGGTTCAGGTGGTCCAGGTAGGTGCGCGCCTTGATGAAGGTGCCGCGCGACTTGGACATCTTCTGGCCGTTGACCGTCAGGTAGCCGTGCACGTTGACCGCGGTCGGCTTGCGGTAGCCGGCGCCTTCGAGCATGGCCGGCCAGAACAGGGCGTGGAAGTTGACGATGTCCTTGCCGATGAAGTGGTACAGCTCGGCAGTCGAGTCCTTGCCCCAGAAGGCGTCGAAGTCCAGCTCCGGGCGGCGTGCGCACAGGTTCTTGAAGCTGGCCATGTAGCCGATCGGCGCGTCCAGCCAGACGTAGAAGTACTTGCCCGGCTCGTCTGGAATCTCGAAGCCGAAGTAGGGCGCGTCGCGGGAGATGTCCCACTCCTGCAGGCCGCCATCGAGCCATTCGGCGATCTTGTTGGCCACGGCCTCTTGCAGGGTGCCGGAGCGGGTCCACTGCTTGAGCATGGCCTCGAAGTCCGGCAGCTTGAAGAAGAAGTGCTGGGACTCCTTGAGCACCGGGGTGGCGCCGGAGATGGCGGATTTCGGGTTCTTCAGCTCGGTGGGCGCGTAGGTGGCGCCGCACTTCTCGCAGTTGTCGCCGTACTGGTCCTCGGCCGCGCATTTCGGGCAGGTGCCCTTGATGAAGCGGTCGGCCAGGAACATGCCTTTCTCGGGGTCGAAGTACTGGGTCACCGCGCGGGTGGCGATGTGGCCCCGGTCGCGCAGCGCCAGGTAGATGGCGGCGGACAGCTCGCGGTTCTCTTCCGAGTGGGTCGAGTGGTAGTTGTCGAAGTCCACCAGGAAGTCGGCGAAGTCGGCCATGTGTTCGGCGCGCACGTTGTCGATCAGCTGTTCCGGCGTGATGCCTTCCTTCTCGGCGCGCAGCATGATGGCCGAGCCGTGGGCGTCGTCGGCGCAGACGTAGATGGCCTGGTTGCCGCGCAGCTTCTGGAAGCGCACCCACATGTCGGTCTGCAGGTACTCGAGCATGTGGCCGAGGTGAATCGAGCCGTTGGCGTAGGGCAGGGCGCTGGTGACGAGTATCTTGCGGGCTTCGGACATGGTGAGCGGGCCGTACAGGTGAACCGAGGGAAGTCGGCCACTATATAGGCGCGGCGGTTTTTTTTCACCCGCGCGCCCGGATGACCCGCTGCGGCGAAAAGGACCTACGGTGGTTTTCCGCCCTGCTGTAAGATGCCCGCCTGTTTTGCTCAGTCTTTCGGAGTTGCCCATGAGCGCCGTCACCCGCGAAGCGGTCGAAGCCCGCCTGCGTCAGTTCACCGACCCCCATCTGAACCAGGACCCGGTCAGCGCCGGGTGCCTGCGCGAAATCGACATCCAGGGCGGCAAGGTCGCCGTGCGCCTTGAGCTGGGCTATGCCGCCGGGCTGTTCAAGAGCGGCTGGGCGCAGATGCTGCAGATGGCGCTGGAGGGGCTGGACGGCGTGGAGTCGGCCCAGGTGCAGGTGGACGTGGTGATCGAGCCGCACAAGGCCCAGGAGCAGGTGCCGGCGCTGGCCGGGGTGAAGAACATCATCGCCGTGGCCTCCGGCAAGGGCGGGGTGGGTAAGTCCACCACCGCGGCCAACCTGGCCCTGGCGCTGGCCCGCGAGGGCGCGCGCGTCGGCATCCTCGACGCCGATATCTACGGCCCCAGCCAGGGCATCATGTTCGGCATCCCCGAGGGCACCCGGCCCAAGGTGCGCGACCAGAAGTTCTTCGTGCCGCTGGAGGCCCACGGCGTACAGGTGATGTCCATGGCCTTCCTCACCGACGACAACACTCCGGTGGTGTGGCGCGGGCCGATGGTCTCCGGCGCGCTGCTGCAGCTGGTGACCCAGACCGCCTGGGACGACCTGGACTACCTGATCGTCGACATGCCGCCGGGCACCGGCGACATCCAGCTGACCCTGGCGCAGAAGGTGCCGGTGGCCGGCGCGGTGATCGTCACCACCCCGCAGGACCTGGCCCTGCTGGATGCGCGCAAGGGCGTGGAGATGTTCCGCAAGGTCAACATTCCGGTGCTGGGCGTGGTGGAGAACATGGCCGTGCACATCTGCAGCAATTGCGGCCACGCCGAGCATCTGTTCGGCGAAGGCGGTGGCGAGAAGCTGGCCGCCCAGTACGGCGTCGACCTGCTGGCCTCGCTGCCGCTGTCGATGGCCATCCGCATGCAGGCCGACGGCGGCAAGCCGACCGTGGTGGCCGACATCGAAAGCCAGATCGCCATGATCTACCAGGCCACGGCCCGCAGCGTCGGCGCGCGCATCGCCCAGGGCGGCCTGGGCAGCGGCGCCATGCCGATCATCGAGATCAGCGACGACTGAGCCTCAGTGCGCGATCAGCGTTCCCTCTGCAGTGGGGAACGCCAGGTCGCGCAGCTCCTCGGGGGTCAGTTCGCGGCCGGTCCAGATATACAGCGTGCGGATGCCGTTGGCCGTGAACAGCTCGGTGAAGGCGCGGATTTCCACCTGGGTCAGCCCGCCTTCCAGGCGCTCCCGTGGGTGCAGGATCAGCACGGGAGGGCGGTTCCAGGGAAAGCGCGGGCGCCAGCGGCGGAGGAACAGCTTGATCGTCTGCTCCGCGACGGGAAAATCGGCCAGCAGTGTGCGCGGGTGATCGAAGCCGTTGACGATGCGGATTTCCGAGCGCTCCTGCAGCTTCAGGGCCTCGGTGCCCATGGCGACGCCCTTGCGCGAGCCGTCGCGGGCGTGCTCAATGGCCAGCATCGGCAGCTCGTCGAATGCCTTTCCCGAGGGCAGATGCAGGCCGCTGAGGCGCCGGGCGCCGAGTTTGAGGTAGAGCGTGGAACGGGCGAGCCTGAACATGAGGGTATCCTTCCGTGGATTGAGCAGGCGCGCAGCTTAAGGCCCGCGGCCCCGTCCCGTCGACTGGCCCTGGCAATCGGGTGAAGAGCCTGTGAATTCCGTCATTCCCGCGCATGCGGGAATCCATGCGCGGTGTTTCTGGGTCCCCGCCTGCGCGGGGATGACGGGGATCTAGGATATGCGTGCAGCCGGCCGGGACGGCCTTTGCGCGAAGCTGTGACCCCGGTAATATGCGCGATCATTTTTCAGCCACTGCTTTCAGGACGCCGCCATGAGCATCAAATCGGACAAGTGGATTCGCCGCATGGCCCAGGAACACGGAATGATCGAGCCCTTCGTCGAGCGCCAGGTGCGCACCGAGGGCAGCGAGCGCCTGATCTCCTACGGCGTCTCCAGCTATGGCTACGACGTGCGCTGCGCCGCCGAATTCAAGGTATTCACCAATATCCACTCGGCCGTGGTCGACCCGAAGAACTTCGACGAGAAGAGCTTCGTCGACATCAACAGCGACGTCTGCATCATCCCGCCGAACTCCTTCGCCCTGGCCCGCACCGTCGAATATTTCCGTATCCCGCGCGACGTGCTGACCATCTGCCTGGGCAAGAGCACCTATGCGCGCTGCGGCATCATCGTCAACGTCACCCCGCTGGAGCCGGAGTGGGAAGGCCACGTGACCCTGGAGTTCTCCAACACCACCAACCTGCCGGCGAAGATCTACGCCAACGAGGGCGTGGCGCAGATGCTGTTCCTGCAGTCCGATGAGGCCTGCGAAGTGTCCTACGCGGACCGGGGCGGCAAGTACCAGGGCCAGACCGGCGTAACCCTGCCGAAGACCTGATCGCTGGAGCAAGAGGGCAGGTCCATGTCGTATCCGAAGCAGCTCGGTACCATCGCCTGCCCCTGCGTGGTTTCCGGCGCCAGACCCGTGCTGTTCGTGTCCCGCGCTGGTGGCGACTGGCAGATGTACTGCCACTGGAAGAACCACGACTTCACCTGTGCAGACACCCTGGATCAGCTCCAGTTGGTCGGAGTCGCCCATCTGCTGGCGATGGACCCGACGCTCGAGGAACTGGCCGACCTGCCCGTGGACATGGGGGCGGAAAGAACCCATGTGGGCGGGGCATGGGAGCGCTACGAAGACAGGGACGACTAGCCTCTTGGCCTATGTCGACGATTACGCGGCATGCGAGAACACCCACGTCGCGCTGTGCATCTATACGGGCTCGGTCGATCCCGAGCTCGTGACTTCCTGCCTCGGCGTCCAGCCCACGAACTGGCAGAGGGTAGGCGAATGTCCGTACGCTGCGGACTCGCCGCGAGCGGGCCGCCCGGCAAAGCTCAGCGCCTGGTTTCTGTCGTCCAAGGATGAAGTGTCCTCGCGGGATGTCCGCCGCCATATTGACTGGATTCTCGATCGCCTGGACGGCAAGGTCGAGGCACTGTGCCTGCTGCGGGAGAAGGGCTGCGAGATGCACCTGAGCTGCTACTGGATGTCCGCGTGCGGGCATGGAGGACCGACGCTCTCTCCCTCCCAGATGGGCCGGCTGGCAGAATTGGGCCTCGACCTTGCCTTCGATATCTACGGGGCCTGACAGCCAGGATTCGCCCCCTCGTCAAATCCTTGAATTTCTTCCGCTTGGGCGAACTCTACCCTCAGAGTTCACAGCGGAGGACCTCACCATGTTTGCAGCAACGATTTCCCCTCGGGCCTGGGCACAGAACGGCACGATTCCCGGGCAGCCCGACCCGGATACCCCGGACCTGCCCCACGAGCCGGACCTGCCGCCGCCTCCGGGCGAGCCGACCATCCCCGATCAGCCGCCACCCGTGCCCGTCGCCCGCCATTGAGGCGGGCGCGGGTAGTGGGGTAGCCCGGATGCAATCCGGGAAGACAGGTTCGGCTCAGGTCAGGGAACCAGCGGCAGCTCGCGCTTGTGGCGGGTGTTGTCGTAGGTGCGCACGATGGTGGCGTAGGCCTCGTCGCTGACCTTCTCGCCATGCAGGAAGGCGTCGATCTCGGCATAGGTCACGCCGTGGGCCTCTTCGTCCGGCTTGCCCGGACGCAGTTCCTCAAGGTCGGCGGTCGGTGTCTTCTGCACCAGGTGCTGGGGCGCGCCGAGGTACTTGGCAATGGCGCGCACCTGGCTCTTCACCAGGCCGGAGAGCGGAGCCAGGTCGCAGGCGCCGTCGCCGAACTTGGTGAAGAAGCCCATCACCGCCTCGGCGGCGTGGTCGGTGCCGATCACCAGGCCGTTGTTGGCGTTGGCGATGGCGAACTGGGCGACCATGCGGATGCGCGCCTTGATGTTGCCGTTGACGAAGTCGCGGCGGGCCTCCGTGAGTTTCTGCAGGTGCGCGACCTGCTCGCCCAGGCCGCGCACGCTGCCGGCGATGTTGACGGTGTCGTTCTCGTCGGCGCCGACGAATTTCAGCGAATCCTGGGCGTCGTGTTCGTCGTGCTGGGTGCCGTGGGGCAGGCGGACCGCGATGAAGCGATACTCCGGGTCGCCGGTCTCGGCGCGCAGCTCCTCCACGGACAGCTGGGCCAGACGGCCGGCGGTGGTGGAGTCCACGCCGCCGCTGATGCCCAGCACCAGCACCTTCAGGCCGGCGTTTCTCAGGGTGTCCTTGATGAAGCGCTTGCGGCGCTCGATCTCCGCGACCAGCGCGGCTTCGTCGGCAAAGGGCGGCACCACGTCCAGCGCGGCGGCGATTTCGGCTTGGCGGTTGCTCATGGCGAGGTCCTCATACGCGGAAAACGTGTTTCAGGTAGCTGACGAAGTTCTCGTCGCGGCACTGGGTCTTGCCCGGTGTGTCGGAAATCTTGGCGACCGGCTGGCCGTTGCAGGCGGTCATCTTGATCACGATGTTCATCGGCTCTACGCCGGGGATGTCGCAGGTCAGCCGGGTGCCGACGCCGAAGCTTACGTTGATACGACCGGAAAGTGCACGGTAGAGCTGCAGCGATTTTTCGAAGTCGAGGCCGTCGGAGAACACCAGGGTCTTGCTCATGGGGTCGATGCCGAGCGTCTCGTAGTGGGCGATGGCCTTTTCCGCCCACGCCAGCGGGTCGCCGGAGTCATGGCGCAGGCCGTCGAACAGCTTGGCGAAGTACAGATCGAAGTCGCGCAGGAAGGCGTCCATGGTGATGCAGTCGGTCAGGGCGATGCCGAGCAGGCCGCGGTACTCGCGCACCCAGCAGTCCAGCGCGGCGATCTGGCTGTCGATCAGGCGCGGGCCGAGCTGCTGGTGGGCCATCAGCCATTCGTGGGCCATGGTGCCGAGTGGCTTGAGGTCCAGCTCGCGGGCCAGGTGCACGTTGCTGGTGCCGACGAAGCGACCGGGGAAGTCGCGCTTCATGATCTTCACCATCTGCTCCTGCACCCGGTAGGAGAAGCGCCGGCGGGTACCGAAGTCGGCGACCTGGAAACCGTCCAGCTCGGCGGTCGAGGCTTCGCGCTTGAGCCAGTCGAACTTGTCGTACAGGCGCTCGCTGGCCTGCTCCAGCAGCACTTCGCGGTAGCGATAGCGGTTGCGCACCTCGCTGACGATCGCCAGCAGCGGGATTTCGTAGAGGATCACGTGCAGCCAGGGGCCACGCAGGCGGATACACAGCTGGCCATCCTCGATGCCGGTCTGCACATGGCGCGGGTTGAAGCGGAACAGGCCGAGGAAGCGGATGAAGTCGGGCTTCATGAACGGGATGCGTTCGAGGAAGGCCAGCTGGTCGGCGGTGGCCTCCAGTTCGGCCAGGCGCTCGATCTGGTAGCGGATCTCGGCCAGGTAGGGCGCCAGGTCCTCGCTGTTGCGGCAGCGGAATTCCCACTCGACCTCGGCGTTGGGGTAGTTGTGCAGCACCGCCTGCATCATCGTCAGCTTGTAGAAGTCGGTGTCCAGCAGGTTCTGCACGATGCGCTCGGCGAATACGCTCTCGGTCATCTCAGTTGTCTCCATCCAGGTTCAGCGCTGCGTCCAGCTCGTCCAGGCTGGCGTGCAGGGCGATGCCCGCGGCGCGCATCTCGGAGCAGGCGCTGGCGGCGGTGTCTTCGGCGATGGCCCGGCAGGCCGGCAGGAACACGTCGACGGCGAAGCCGGCGCGGCGCAGTTGCAGGGCGGTGGTCTTGACGCAGTAGTCCAGGGCCAGGCCGCCGACCAGCACGCGTTGCACGCCATTGTGCCGGAGAAACTCGATGGCGCCCGTGCTGCGCTTCTCGGCCAGGTCGTGGTAGCAGGCGCCGTAGGGGTGCAGGTCAGGCTCAACGCCTTTCCACACGAAGTAGTCGTAGTCCAGCGGAGCGGGCAGGCCGTCGAGCAGTTCGAAGCCCGGCGTGCCTGGCACGCAGTGGCTGACCCAGGACAGGTCGGCGTTGGCCAGCGGCAGGGGCTGGAGCATCTCGGCATGGCTCGGTGCAACCCAGGCGGCCTGAGGGCTGTGCGCGTCCTTGCTGCCCAGGCGCAGGCTGGCGCGCTCGGCCAGTTGGTTGAGGGCCGGGGCGATGGCGTCGCCGCCGGGAACCGGCAGCTCGTCCGGGCACAGGGGAGTGAAACCCTTTTGCGCATCGACGTCGAAGCTGGCGATTTTCATCTTGGCACTCCTCGTTGCCGTGAAGGTGGTTACATATTCCATCTGATGAAATAAGTTGTCCAGCGGTTTTACCCGGCAGAGGTGAAAAGTTGTGAGTTATTCGTCAAGATGAAATAAGTCCGCTGACATCGAGGAGGGAGCATGGCATCTGCGGAAGTGCTGGCCGGCGTGGACATCGTGGCATTGCGCCTGGGCGAGGCGGGCAGGCTGGAACTGCTGCTGGGGCGGCGCGCCCAGGAGCCGTTCGCGGACCAGTGGGCGCTGCCCGGCGTGCTGGTCAACGGCCGCTGCGCCGATGCGAGCCTGGATGCCGCCGCCGGGCGCGCCTTGCAGGACCGGGCGCGGATCGTGCCGGCCCACCTGGAGCAGGTGGCCACGGTCGGCAACGCGGCGCGCGACCCGCGCGGCTGGTCGCTGTCGACCTTCTACCTCGCTTTGCTGGCTCCCGATGTGCGCCTGCCGGGCGAGGACCTGCGCTTCGTCGCCCTGGAGGAGGTGCTCTACGGGCGGCTGTCGCTGCCATTCGACCACGCCCAGTTGGTGGCCCAGGCCGCCGAGCGCCTGGCCGGCAAGGCGGTGTACACCTCGCTGCCGCTGTACCTGCTGGCGCCGTGCTTCACCGTCACCGAGGCCCTGGCCGCATTCCAGGCCGTGCTGGGCCAGACGGTGCAGCACACCACGTTGCGCGGGCGCCTGGACAAGATGAAGCAGCACGGCTGGATCGCCGACACCGGCGAGAAGAACCAGCCGAAGATGGGCCGCCCCCAGCACCTGCTGGCGCATCGGCCGCAGGCGCCCGGTGGCTTCATCTTCGATCGCAGCGTGCTGTCGTGAGGCGTGGTTCGGAAAATGCCGGTGCGCGTGGCGCACCCTACATGGCGCAGCGTGGGCCGAGGCCTGCCAGGCGACGGGCCTGGAGGGCGAGGTAGAAGAAGGTTTCGTAGGCCAGAGACTCGGCCTTGGTGTTCCAGCTGCGGTAGCGGCTGGTGGGCGTCGGCGAGGCGTGGGCGTGCAGGCCGATGTCCTCGGCCAGGGCCATGGCGCGCCGCATGTGCAGCGGGTCGCTGACCAGCAGGGCGCTTTCCAGGCCGTGGCGTTTCATCAGCGCGCAGGCCTCGGCCAGGTTCTCGGCGGTAACCCGGGAGACCGATTCGGTGAGGATACGCTCGGCTGGCACGCCGGCGGCGATGGCGTACTGGCGGGCGACGTCCGACTCGGCGCGGCCACCTGCGGCACCGACACCGCCAGTCAGGATCAGGTAGTCCGCGGTACCCTCCGTGATCAGCCGCACGCCGTGCCTGATCCGCTCTTCGAAGACCGGCGAGGGCTGGTCCTGCCACACGGCCGCGCCGAGCACGATGGCCGCGTCGGCCCTGGCGGGTGGCGTGCCGGGCTCATGCAGCACGATGCGCAGCGCCGCCGTGGTCGCCGCGACGACCAGCAGCGCCACCAGCACCAGGCATAGCCGCAGGAGCAAGCTCAGCGCTGTTCCACGCGCTGGTGCAGCTGCTGCGACAGTTGCTCCAGGCGCTTGCCCAGGTCGACCAGCGACTCCTGGGCGTCGAGCAGCTCGGCGCTGGCGGCGCGCTGGCGCTGGCTCGCTTCCCGCTGCCCGGCACTGTGGTCGCGCACCTGCACCAGTTGCCGGTGGGCGTTGTCCAGGGCCTGGCTGTGCTCGAGGATGGCGCTGGAAAGACTGGCGGTCAGCTCGGCGTTCTCGCTCAGCGCCTCGCCCACCTCGGTGACCTGACGGGCGCCGGTGCCCACCGTCTGCTCGGACTGGCCGAGCACGCTCTGCACGGTGTCGGCGGTCTGGTTGCTGCGTTGGGACAGCGAGCGCACCTCGTCGGCGACCACGGCGAAGCCGCGTCCGTGTTCCCCGGCCCGTGCCGCCTCGATGGCGGCGTTGAGGGCGAGCAGGTTGGTCTGCTGGGCGATGGCGCTGATCATCTGCATGGATTCGGCGATGCGCTGGTTGCTCGCCTGGATCGCCTGCATGCTCTCCTGAGCCTGCTGCATGCGGCTGGCGCAGGCGTTGACCTGGCCGCTGCTGTCCTGGGTGTCACGGCTCAGCTGCTGCATGTGCTCGGTGCTCTGCGCCAGGCTGGCGAGCACTTCATGCACGGCCGCGTCCAGCTGGTGCATGGCGTCGGCCTGGCGCTGCACGTCGCCGTCGATGCTCTGGCAGCGCTGGCGCATGTTGTCGAGGGTCTGGTAGAGCTGCTGGGAGAGCTGGCGCAGGTCGCCGGCACTGAGGCGCACCTCGTCGAGCAGGCTGGCCAGCTGCTCGGCGCCGCTGGTCGCGGCCCGGCCGACTCGTTCGGCCTCCTTCAGGTGCTGCTCGGCGCCGTCCAGCGCCTGCTGGCGCATCCGCGCGCTGTACCACTGGGCCAGCCACATGGTGATCACCGGCAGCAGGTAGCCCGAGTATTCGTTGACCAGCGCGTCGCGCGGGCTCAGCTCGAACTGGGGCAGGATGGCGCCGGAGCGGTCCAGGCGGATCAGCCAGAATACGAAGATCAGCTGCAGCAGCCCCCAGAGCGCCGCGCTGCGCCCACCCAGCAGCAGGTAGGCGAAGCTGATCACCACCAGCGGCCAGAAGATGTGCGCCGAATGGAGCCCGCCGAGCTGATAGATGAGGATCATCGCGTAGCTGCTGATCAGCGCCATGGCGAAGTTGGCCGCGCCGCGGGCCGGCAGCCAGGCCTGGCGCAGCGTCAGCAGCGCCAGCGGCATGCCGAGGATCAGCAGCAGCGAGCCCTGGACCAGGGCGTCGTTGCCCAGGCGGGCCCACTTGATGCCGCTGTACAGGCCGATGGTGATGCCGCACAGGCAGAAGAAGGCGAGCATGCGGCTCACCAGCTGGTCGCTGGGGTTCTGCTCGGTCTGAGGCATGAGAATGGCTAACAGCCCTTGCTGCATGGGACTCGCTCCGTTCTTGTTCGTTATCGAGCGTATCGGCGAGGATCGCATCGGCTTGACCGCGCTTCGCCGATTGATGGCACATGGCCTGCGGGCAGATTACCCAGTCCGGCTGCTGCCGGCTAACCCTTCGCGACAAAACGTCGAGGCGGACGGCCGTTTCGCTGCCGGGAAAGGCGGATAAGCCGCCTCATCGTACGCCAGCACGACCAGCCGGTCGTCGACTGGCGCAGAACGGCGTCGGCAGGGATGGGTCTTTCTGCTGCCTCGACGGAATTTTCACCTGCCGCGCAGGAGAATTCCCGATCGGCACAATGCCTTCCGTTTCAAAGACTGGACTTTCCCTAGCATGCCTTCAGTGGACGCCACCCGTTCCTCCGCTATTCCCGCTGCGCGCCTGCAGCCCAACCTCGCCAGCCACCTGACCTTCACCCTCGCCAGCGCGCTGGTGCTGATGCTGATGTATTCGTCGTTGCGCCTGGCGTTGCTCCACCACAACAGCGAGCTGATCGCCGACGTCAGCCGCGGCGACCTGTTCGAGGCGTTCTTCAACGGCCTGCGCTTCGACCTGCGGGTGGTGGTGTACGCTGTGGCGCCGCTGCTGTTGTCGCTGCTCAGCGCGCGCGCCATGGCCGCGCGCACCGCCCACGTGGTGTGGCTGACGGTGGTGGCCAGCCTGACCCTGCTGCTCGGCGTGGTCGAACTGGACTTCTACCGCGAGTTCCACCAGCGCCTGAACAGCCTGGTGTTCCAGTACCTGGAGGAAGACCTGGGCACCGTCGCCAGCATGCTCTGGCACGGCTTCCCGGTGGGTCGTTACCTGCTGGCGTGGGCGCTGGCGACGCTGGCCCTGGGCATGCTCTTCCACTGGCTGGAAGGCGTCACCCGGCCGCGCCGGGCCAAGCCCACGCTGGCCTGGTACTGGCGCCTGTCGGTGTTCTTCGTGTGTCTGGTGCTGGCGGTGATCGCGGCGCGTGGCACTCTCAAGCAGGGGCCGCCGCTGCGCTGGGGCGACGCCTTCACCACCGACTCGATGTTCGCCAACCACCTGGGCCTGAACGGCGTGCTGACCCTGGTCGACGCTGCCGAGAACAGCTTCTCCAGCCACCGCGACAACGCCTGGAAGGCCAGCATGCCGGAGGACGAGGCGCTGCAAACGGTGCGCGAGATGCTGCTTACCGAGCGGGACACGCTGGTGGACGCCGACAGTGCGGCGGTCCGCCGCGACTCCACGCCGGCCACCGAAGGCACGCTGCCGATCAGGCACGTGGTGGTGATCCTGATGGAGAGCTTTGCCGGGCGCTGGGTCGGCGCGCTGGGCAGCGACGCCAACATCACGCCCAACTTCGACCGCCTGAGCCGGGAAGGGCTGCTGTTCACCCGCTTCTTCTCCAACGGCACCCACACCCACCAGGGTATGTTCGCCACCATGGCGTGCTTCCCCAACCTGCCGGGCTTCGAGTACCTGATGCGCACGCCGGAGGGCAGTCACAAGTTCTCCGGCCTGCCGCAGCAGCTCAGCGCGCGCGGCTACGACGACCTGTACGTCTACAACGGCAACTTCCAGTGGGACAACCAGTCCGGCTTCTTCGGCAACCAGGGCATGCGCAACTTCATCGGCCGCGAGGATTTCGTCGACCCGGTGTTCATCGATCCGACCTGGGGCGTGTCCGACCAGGACATGTTCGACCGCGCCGCCATCGAACTGGCCAAACTCGACCCGCAGAAACCGTTCTACGCGCTGCTGCAGACGCTCTCCAACCACACCCCCTACGCGCTGCCGGAAAGCCTGCCGGTGGAGCCGGTGACCGACCGTGGCTCGTTCAACCAGCACCTCACCGCCATGCGCTACTCCGACTGGGCGCTGGGGCGCTTCTTCGAGCAGGCGAAGCAGTCGCCGTACTATCAGGACACCCTGTTCGTGATCGTCGGCGACCACGGCTTCGGCAGCCCGGAGCAGCTCACCGAGATGGACCTGTTCCGCTTCAACGTGCCGCTGCTGCTGATCGCCCCGGGCATGCAGGAGAAGTTTGGCGAGCGCCTCGACACGGTCGGCACCCAGGTCGACGTGGTGCCGACCATCATGGCCCGCCTGGGCGGCGAGACCCGCCAGCAGTGCTGGGGCCGCGACCTGCTCGGTCTGCCCGAGGGCGACCCGGGTATCGGCGTGATCAAGCCCTCAGGCAGCGACCAGACGGTGGCCATCGTCAACGGCGAGAAGATCCTGGTGCAGCCCAAGGGCCTGCCGGCCAAGCTGTACCGTTACCAGCTCGGCGCCCAGCCCGGGGTCGAGGTGGTGCAGGGCGACGATGACCAGGCCGGGTTGCAGAAGCGCCTGGAAGCCTTCCTGCAGGTAGCGACGCAGAGCCTGCTGCAGAACACCGCCGGCGCCACGGGCGGCAGCGCCGTACGCTGAGCGTTTAGAGCCTGTTTACGAGCTGCTGAATTAGAGCCAGACAAGGCAAAGTCGCCGAAAAAGCGCAGTTTACGCAGTGTAAATGAGCATTTTGAGGCGACTTTCAGCGCCGTATGGCCGACAGCGCGTAGACAGGTTCTCACGCGCCGCGCTGGAAACGGCGCGGCGCCACGCCCTTCCAGCGCTTGAAGGCGTGGATGAAGTTGGACACCTCGCCGTAGCCGAGGCGTTCGGCGATCTCCTCCAGCGTCAGCCCGCCGGTGGCCAGCAGCTCCTCGGCCAGGGCCTGGCGCACCTCGTCCAGCAGCAGGCGGAAGTTGCTGCCTTCCTCGTCCAGGCGCCGGCGCAGGGTGCGCGAACTCATGTTCAGGCCGGCCGCCACCTGTTCCATGTCCGGCAGTCGCCCGGGGCGCTCCAGCAGCAGGGCGCGGATGCGCCCGGCCAGGCCGCCGTGCTGGCTGCGCTTGGCCAGCAGGCGCTGGCACTGTTCCTCGCACAGCTGCGCCGCCTGCGGGTGGGCGCCGGCCAGGGGCCGGTCGAGCAGGTAGCGGGGGAAGACGAAGCGGTTCTCGGCCTGGCCGAACAGCGGCGCCACGCCGATTTCGTCGCGGTACACGGCGGGGTCGTCCGGCGGCGGCAGGCGCAGTTCCACCCGCAGCAGCGGCGGCTCGGCGCCCAGCACCTCGCGCAGCACCTGCAGCATGCCCGCCAGGTCACGCTCCAGCAGGAAGCTGTGCAGCTCCTCGGGCACTTCCCGGTCGTCCAGCAGCAGGTGGACTTCTTCGTCGTGCTCCTCCAGGCGCATGCCGTGGAAGGCGTAGGTCAGGCCGAGGTAGCGCAGGCCCAGGCGCGCGGCATCGCCGTAGGTCGGGCTGGCGAGCAGGGCGAAGCCCCAGATGCCGTAGCTGTTGAGCTGGTAGCGGCGGCCCAGGGGCAGGCCGAAGCCGGGTCGGGCGCCGCAGGCTGCGATCAGGTTGCGCACCAGGCGCAGCTCCTGTTCGGCGTCCACTTCGGCGGCGGGATCGGCCAGCCGCAGCCAGTCCAGGCCGGTGCCGTGCAGGCAGGCGTCGAGGGACAGGCCGTGATCCAGGCCGTACTGGGTGAGCAGCTGGACGCTGACAGCGCTGCGGCGAGGGCGGGGCATAGATTGTCCGAAAGTCACAATTCCGTGGCCGACTATGCCATAAACCGGGCTCGGGGAAAGCCCTAGGATGGCCTCGACCGCACTATTGGCGGCTCATGGAGATAACAATGACCAACAAGACTCCCGAGCAGGCACCCTTGCGCGTGCTGATCATCGGCGCCGGCTTCGCCGGTCTCGGCCTGGCGATGCGGCTGCGGCAGCAGGGCCATGAGGATTTCCTGATCCTCGAGAAGGGCGAGGAGCCCGGCGGCACCTGGCGCGACAACCACTACCCCGGCGCCGCCTGCGACGTGCCCTCGCACCTGTATTCCTTTTCCTTCGAGCCCAAGCTCGACTGGAGCCGGCGCTACGCGCCGCAGCCGGAGATCTTCGCCTACGTGCGCCAGTGCATCGAGCGCCACCGGCTGGCGCCGCACATCCGTTGCCGCAGCGAGGTGGCCGGGGCCTGGTTCGACGAGGCGGCCGCCCTGTGGCGGGTCACCACCACGGACGGCGCCAGCTTCAGCGCGCGGGCACTGGTCAGCGCCTGCGGCCAGCTCAACCGGCCGCTGTACCCGAAGCTGCCGGGGCTGGAGCGCTTCGCCGGCGAGAGCTTCCACTCGGCGCGCTGGCGCCACGACGTGGAGCTGGCCGGCAAGCGGGTGGCGGTGATCGGCACCGGCGCCAGCGCCATCCAGTTCGTGCCGCAGATCGTGCCGAAGGTGGCCCGGCTGCATCTGTTCCAGCGCACGCCGGCCTACGTCATGGCCAAGCCGGACCGCGCCTACCGCCCCTTCGAGCTGGCGCTGATGAAGCGCTGGCCCTGGACGCAGAAGCTCGACCGGGCCTGGCAGTACCTGTTCCACGAGGCGCGCGGCGTGGCGTTCTTCCTCTGGCCGTCGATCATGAAGCTGCAGCGCATGCTGGTGCTGCGCCACCTGGCCCGGCAGGTCCCGGAGCCGGGCCTGAGAGCGAAGCTCACCCCGGACTACCCGCTGGGCTGCAAGCGCATCCTGATCAGCAACGACTACTACCCGGCGCTGCGCCAGCCCCAGGTGGAGGTGGTGGACGAGGCGATCCGCGAGGTGACGGAGCGCGGCATCGTCACCGCCGACGGCGTGGAGCGGGAGGTGGACGTGCTGATCCATGGCACCGGCTTCGCCGCCAGCGACTTCCTGGCGCCGATGCACATCCGCGGCCTCGGCGGCCTGGACCTGAACCAGGCCTGGCGCGACGGCGCCGAGGCGTACAAGGGCATCAGCGTCAGCGGCTTCCCCAACCTGTTCATCCTCTACGGGCCGAACACCAACCTCGGCCACAACTCGATCATCTACATGCTGGAGAGCCAGTTCCCCTACGTGCTGGACTGTCTCGCCAGGCTCGACCAGGGCGTGCGTTACCTGGACGTGCGCCGCCACGTGCAGGACGCCTGGAACCGCCAGGTGCAGCGCGACATCGCCGACTCGGTGTGGGAGCAGGGCTGCAGCAGCTGGTACAAGAACGCCGCCGGCAAGCACACCAACAACTGGTCGGGCTTCACCTTCAGCTACCGTCACCACACGCGCCGGCCGCGCTGGAGCGACTATGAACTGGTGCGCTGAGCTGCCCCGGCCGGGCCTCGGCCAGCGCCTGCTCACCGGCTGGCTGCGGGCGAGTACCTGGCTGGTGTTCCGCAGCGGCATGCACCCCGTGGTGCCGCCGCGCCTGCAGCGCGGGGTGCTGCGCCTGGCGACCCTGACCGCGCCGCGGGCACGGGGCGTGCGTATCGAGCCCGGAGTGCTCGGCGGCGTGCCCTGCGAATGGCTGAGGGGCGAGCGGGACAACGGCTGGGTGCTGCTGTACCTGCACGGTGGCGCCTTCATGGTCGGCTCGCCGCGCACCCACCGGGCGATCACCAGCCACCTGGCCAGGCAGACCGGCACGCGGGTCTGTGCTTTGGACTACCGCCTGGCGCCGGAGCATCCCTGGCCGGCGGCGGCGGACGATGCGCTGGACGCCTACCGGGCGCTATTGGAACAGGGCCAGTCGCCAGACAGGATCGTGATCGCCGGCGACTCGGCAGGCGGCCACCTGACCCTGACCGCCGCGTTGCGGCTGCGCGACGCCGGATTGCCGGCGCCGGCGGCGCTGGTCTGCTTTTCGCCGGTCACCGACCTGAGCGGCGCGACCTGGCACGAGCCACCGGGTGGCGACCCGCTGATCACCATGGCCTGGGTGGAGCAGGGCGTGAATGGCTACTGCCCGCCGGGCGTGGATCGCGCTGCGCCGCTGCTGTCGCCGCTGCACGCCGACCTGGCCGGGCTGCCGCCGCTGCTGGTGCAGGTCGGCGAGGACGAGCGCCTGCTGAACCAGAGCCTGGGGCTGCGCGATTGCCCCGGGCTGGACCTGCGCCTGGAGATCTATCCGGGTCAGTGGCACGTGTTCCAGATCAACTGCGGCCTGCTGCAGGTCGCCGCGCTGGCGATGCGGCGGGTCGCCGGATTTCTTGGGGAGAGGGGCTGCCAATGAAGCACATTCTGATCACCGGCGCCGCGTCGGGCATCGGCGCGGCCAGCGCCCGGCTGTTCCACGCCCGCGGCTGGCGGGTCGGCCTGCTGGACGTGGGCGCGGAGCCGCTGGCGGCCCTGGCCACCGAGCTGGGCGGCGCTTGGCACCGGGCACTCGACGTGACCGACGGCGAGGCGCTGAACCAGGCACTGGCCACTTTCTGCGGGGAGGGCGGGGCGTTGGACGTGCTGTTCAACTGCGCGGGCGTGCTGCGCTTCGGCTTCTTCGAAGAGATCGCGCTGGAGGAGCATGCGCGCATCCTGCAGATCAACGTGTTCGGCCTGCTCCAGGCCACTCATGCCGCGTTTCCCTACCTGAAGGCGGCGCGTGGCCAGGTGGTCAACATGGGCTCGGCTTCGGGGCTCTACGGCACGCCGCACATGGTCAGCTACTCGGCCTCGAAGTTCGCCGTGCGCGGGCTGACCGAGGCGCTGGAGTTGGAATGGCGGCGCCACGGCATACGGGTCGGCGACCTGATGCCGCCGTTCGTCGCCACGCCGATGGTCGACAGCCAGCGCTTCACCCCGCCGACCCTGCGCCGCCTGGGCGTCGCGTTGCGCGCCGAAGACGTGGCCGAGGCAGCCTGGCAGCAGGTCCGCGCGCCCCGGGTGCACCGCGTCATCCACTGGCTGTTCAATCTGATGTACTGGTCCGGACAGCTGTCGCCGCCAGCCACCAACCGGGCCGTGATGGGCTGGCTCTCCCGCGACTGAGGCCCGCGACCGGTGGTCGATGGCCGGGCACATCCGCCATTCAGGCACTACCCTCAAGGAACGGCGGCTCGGGCACGCATTCGCGAAACCAGCCGCCTGCGGGCGTTCGCGCCCGTCGCGACAGACCAGGCAGCGTTGCCTGGTTCTCGGGCGGCACCCCCTGGTGTCGCGATGCCGCCGACGGCGGCTGCGGTCGATCCATCGCCTGAGAGGAGGTCCTTCCATGAGTACAGCCTTCCAAGATGATGTCAGCACTAACGTTCTGCGCCGCATGAAAGAGGGCGGTTTCGATTTCGCCCGCGTCCATCCCATCGAGTTCTACGCCATCTTCCCGAACGAGGAGCGGGCCAGAGAGGCGGCAAGGCAGTTTCGCGGTGAATCCCTGAATGCCCAGGTCAGCGTCCGCGAGGACGGCGCCTGGCACCTGCAGGTGAGCAAGGTGATGTATGCCACCCATGCCGGCATCGGCGACTTCGAGCAGGATCTGGAGGCCCTGGTGATGCCGCTCGGCGGTGTGCTGGACGGTTGGGGGGTGACCCAGGAGGTCCGCCTCGACGCTCAGCTCTCCGGCCGGCTCTGAGCATGGTGGACGCCGGCCAGCCTGCGGGCGGCCGGCTGCCGGCATTTTCCCCCGGTTGTCAGACGACGGTGCGCTGGTGCAGCGCCTCGATGAAGGCGGTTACGTCCGGCGCGCCCGCCAGGCGCAGGCCCTCGCCCAGGGCGTTGGCTTCCTCGGAGCTTTTCGGCAGCAGGAGGAACTCCGGCGCGTCCGGGTAGCGCAGCAGGGACAGGCGGGCGTAGGGCAGGCCGTGGTCGAGCAGCAGGCTCATGAAGGCGGGCTCGCTCCAGGCCTGCACCGGCATCGCGGTCATGTGGTAGCGCCGGCGCAGCTCGGCCAGGCCGTTGGCGCTCAGCCGGTAGTGGGTCAGCTCGGCCGGCAGGGTGACTTCCAGGCCGCGCAGGCGGGCGTAGGCGATGGCGCAGGCGAAGGCCTCGCCATGCTGGTCGCCGGCCCAGAAGATGCGTTCGCCGAACCAGCTGGCCTGGCGCAGTTCGATGGCCTCGGCGGCGAGGAAGCGCGGCACGGCCTGGCTGATGGTCTTGAGGAAGTCCTTGTAGCTGATGATGCGGGCGCAGCGGCCCAGCGGGCTGGCGGCCAGCTCCTCGAAGCTGGTCAGCCTGTCGCCGGTGTTCGCCGGCGGGCTGCAGAGGCCATCGATGGTGCGTAGGTCGAAGTTGTCCAGATGCTCCGTTTCCCGCTCCACCACGCCCATCAGCACGGCGCGGGCGGCGGCCTTGTCTTCCTGCACCGGCCCCGAGAGCGCGTCGCGGGGCAGGTCGACCAGCCGGTGCAGCGGCGGTCCCGCCTGCCACCAGAGGCTCGGCTCCGGCAGCGGCAGCGGCTGGAACGGCAGCCGCAGACCACGGGCGCGCTCGAACACCACGCGCGGCACACGCCCCTTCAGGCCCAGGCGCTGGGCCAGGGCGGAAAGGCGCGAGACGAGTGTGAGGGATTCGGTCAAGCTCACTGGCAACGGACTCCGGGTACTACCGGGTCAGTGTGGCAGAGCCGTCGATGGCGCGCACTACCCGTGCGCCCGTTGTCGCGGGGGTGGGAGCCGGCGGTCGATGCCGCCGACTGTGGCAGAATGGTGCCGATCACTACGAGGATGCCTCCATGCCCAGCCTGGTGCTGGATATCGCTTTGCCTGCGGAACGCTTCCTGGCCGTCTACCAGGGGCGCGCCAACCGGGTCCTGCTCTATAGTCGCGATGGCCGCAAGGTCAGCCTGCCGGCCCATCACCTGCGCCCGTTCCTGCGCCACGACGGCATAAATGGCGTGTTCGAGCTGGAGTTCAGCACGAGCGGGGAACTGCTCGACCTGCGCCAGCTACGATGACGATCAATGGGGCCGGCGCTCCTTATTACTCCGTTGCCTCGCCTGAGGCTAGTGCCGGTGGCTATAATCGCGCCCTGTTTCCCACTGTCTTCCTATCCGAGCCGATCCGCCCATGTACGACCTGGCCCGCGCGCTGCTGTTCCGTCTCGCTCCCGAAACTTCCCATGAGCTGTCCGTCGACCTGATCGGCGCCGGCGGCCGCCTGGGCCTCAACGGCCTGCTGTGCAAGGCGCCGGTCCGCCTGCCGGTGCAGGTGATGGGGCTGGAGTTCCCCAACCCGGTGGGCCTGGCCGCCGGCCTGGACAAGAACGGCGACGCCATCGACGGCTTCGCCCAGCTCGGTTTCGGCTTCATCGAGATCGGCACCGTGACGCCGCGCCCGCAGCCCGGCAACCCCAAGCCGCGCCTGTTCCGCCTGCCGGAGGCGACGGCCATCATCAACCGCATGGGCTTCAACAACCACGGCGTCGAGCACCTGCTGGCCCGGGTCCGCGCGGCCCGCTACAAGGGCATCCTGGGCATCAACATTGGCAAGAACTTCGATACCCCGGTCGAGCGCGCGGTAGACGACTACCTGATCGGCCTGGACAAGGTCTATGCCCATGCCAGTTACGTTACCGTCAACGTCAGCTCGCCGAACACCCCGGGCCTGCGCAGCCTGCAGTTCGGCGACCAGCTCAAGGCACTGCTCGAGGCCCTGCGCCAGCGCCAGGAAGACCTGGCCGAGCAGCACGGCCGGCGCGTGCCGCTGGCGATCAAGATCGCCCCGGACATGACCGACGAGGAAACCGTGGAAGTGGCCCGCGCGCTGGTGGAAACCGGCATGGACGCGGTGATCGCCACCAATACCACCCTGGGCCGCGAAGGCGTCGAGCACCTGCCGTTCGGCGGCGAGGCGGGCGGCCTTTCCGGCGCCCCGGTGCGCGACAAGAGCACCCACACCGTGCGGGTGCTGGCCGGCGAGCTGAAGGGGCGTCTGCCGATCATCGCCGTGGGCGGCATCACCGAAGGCGCCCACGCGGCCGAGAAGATCGCCGCCGGCGCGAGCCTGGTGCAGATCTATTCGGGATTCATCTACAGGGGGCCGGCGCTGATCCGCGAGGCGGTGGACGCCATCGCCGCGCTGCCTAAGGCGTAGGGTGCGCCGTGCGCACCTGGCGATGTAAGGGCGGGCTTGCTGGTGCGCGCGGCGCACTCTACAACGGCGGTCTCGGGGGCATGACCAAATGTACCCGTTACGTGTTGGTGGCGTAATTCTGCTCTTGTGGGGGCGGCTGGGCGGCATTCCGATTGGCCGCGAAATTCGCGGATAAATCCGCTCCCACAAGGCGTGCAACAACTAACGGGGACATAGCCAATAAAAAAGGGCCCCGGAGGGGCCCTCGGGCTCTCGCCCACCGCCCGGATGGGACGGTCTGGTGAAGTCGGGGTGATCCTGATTCAGCCGACGGCGTGAAGTTCGTTGAGTCTGTGGATACCGGCGGTGCCGGTCAGTCCGTCCCAGTTGTCACCGCGGCCCTCCCGCCAGCCGTTGATCCAGGCTTGCCGAGTGGAGGGGTGGGTGAAGGGGCACATATCGCGGGATTTGCCATGAATGCCGTGCTGATAGCCGCGCAAGAATGCTCGTTCCAACGGATCACGCTTAAGTCTTCTCATAGGGTGTTGCCCTCACTGTTGACTGTTATGTCCCGTTGGCCCCTTGATGGGGCCGGGCAGAGAATGCTCTGCCAGCGGGGCCCGCTGCCGGCGTGGCGGGCCACCTCGTCGGCACCGTTGCGGTGTCGACCTGGGTTGATTTCTAGCGAATGCCTTCCACCCTGTGAATGATCGTTTTGTCATAAGGACGTAACGCGAGTGGGATGGGAGCCATAAGGTTCAACTCTTTTTTCGTTCGCCGATTGCCCTGGGCCGCGTGGTTGGGGAGTCTCGGCGGGGCAGGCAGGCGTATTGCCATTGCGAATGGCTCTCGTCTGTATGGCTCTTTTATTCCGACGAAGGGTCGCGAATGCGACCTTCCGCCACATGGGCTGGCGCCCGATTACTGGATACCTCATGTCTGACCGCTACGAACTGATCCTCACCTGTCCCAAGAGCCTGGAAGGCCTGCTGCTCGAAGAAGCCAGCGGCCTGGGGCTGGAAGAAGCCCGCGAGCAGACCGCTGCCGTGCGCGGCTTCGCGCCCATCGAGGTGGCCTACCGCCTGTGTCTGTGGTCGCGCCTGGCCAACCGGGTGCTGCTGGTGCTGCGCCGCTTCCCGGTAAGCAACGCCGAGGAGCTGTACCAGGGCGTGCTGGCGGTGGACTGGGCCGAGCACCTGGACCCGGCCGGCACCCTGGCGGTGGAGTTCAGCGGCCACGGCGCCGGCATCGACAACACCCACTTCGGCGCGCTCAAGGTCAAGGACGCCATCGTCGACAAGCTGCGCACCGCCGATGGCACCCGTCCGTCGATCGACAAGGTCGACCCGCACCTGCGCGTGCACCTGCGCCTGGACCGGGGCGAGGCGGTGCTGTCGCTGGACCTCTCCGGGCACAGCCTGCACCAGCGCGGCTACCGCCTGCAGCAGGGCGCCGCGCCACTCAAGGAGAACCTGGCGGCGGCCATCCTGATCCGCGCCGGCTGGCCGCGCATCGCCGCCGAGGGCGGCGCGCTGGCCGACCCCATGTGCGGCGTCGGCACCTTCCTGGTCGAGGCGGCGATGATGGCGACCGACATGGCGCCCAACCTGCGCCGCGAGCGCTGGGGCTTCTCCGACTGGCTGGGCCACGTGCCGGCGATCTGGAAGAAGCTGCATGCCGAGGCCGAGCAGCGCGCCGCCGCCGGCCTGGCCAGGCCGCCGCTGTGGATTCGCGGCTACGAGGCCGACCCGCGGCTGATCCAGCCGGCGCGCAACAACATCGAGCGGGCCGGCCTGGGCGAGTGGGTCAAGCTGTACCAGGGCGAGCTGGCGACCTTCGAGCCGCGCCCGGACAAGAACCAGACCGGCCTGATCGTCAGCAACCCGCCCTACGGCGAGCGCCTGGGCGACGAGGCGAGCCTGCTGTATCTCTACCAGAACCTCGGCGAGCGCCTGCGCCAGAGCTGCCTGAACTGGGAGGCGGCGGTGTTCACCGGCGCGCCGGAGCTGGGCAAGCGCATGGGCCTGCGCAGCCACAAGCAGTACGCGTTCTGGAACGGCGCGCTGCCGTGCAAGCTGCTGCTGTTCAAGGTGCTGCCGCAGCAGTTCGTCACCGGCGAGCGCGGTGATCGCCGCCAGGCCGGCGAGGAGGGCGCCGCCGCGCCGGTGGCCAGCGAGCCGGCGCGCCTGTCCGAAGGCGGCCAGATGTTCGCCAACCGCCTGCAGAAGAACCTCAAGACCCTCGGCAAGTGGGCGAAGAAGGCCGGTGTCGAGTGCTACCGCCTGTACGACGCCGACATGCCGGAATACGCCCTGGCCATCGACCTGTACCGCGACTGGGTGCACGTGCAGGAGTACGCGCCGCCGCGCTCCATCGACCCGGACAAGGCCCAGGCGCGCCTGCTCGACGCCCTGGCCGCCATCCCGGTGGCGCTGGGCATCGCGCCGGACAAGGTGGTGATCAAGCGCCGCGAGCGCCAGGCCGGCACCAAGCAGTACGAGCGCCAGGCCGCGCAGGGCCAGTTCATGGAGGTGAACGAGGGCGGCGTGCGCCTGCTGGTCAACCTCACCGACTATCTGGACACCGGCCTGTTCCTCGACCACCGCCCGCTGCGCCTGCGCATCCAGAAGGAGGCCGCCGGCAAGCGCTTCCTCAACCTGTTCTGCTACACCGCCACGGCCACCGTGCACGCGGCCAGGGGCGGCGCGCGCAGCACCACCAGCGTCGACCTGTCGAAGACGTATCTGGACTGGGCGCGACGCAACCTGTCGCTGAATGGCTTCTCCGATAAGCAGCGCCTGGAGCAGGGCGACGTGATGGCCTGGCTGGAGAGTGACCGCGGCGAGTACGACCTGATCTTCATCGACCCGCCGACTTTCTCCAACTCCAAGCGCATGGAAGGGGTGTTCGACGTGCAGCGCGACCACGTGCGCCTGCTCGACCTGGCCATGGCCCGGCTGGCGAAGGGCGGCGTGCTGTACTTCTCCAACAACTTCCGCAAGTTCCAGCTCGACGAGAGCCTGGCCGAGCGCTACGCGGTGGAGGAGATCAGCGGCCAGACCCTCGACCAGGACTTCGCCCGCAACCCGAAGATCCACCGGGCCTGGCGCCTGACCGCCAAGGGCTGACGGACCGCCGCCGATGATCGACGACATCCGCTACCTGATCGTGTTCGCGAAGATCGCCGAAGTCGGCTCCATCTCCGGTGGTGCAGAGGCCCTCGGGCTGAGCAGCGCCACCGCCAGCCTGCACCTGTCGCGGCTGGAGAAGAACCTGGGCTGCGCGCTGCTCTACCGCAACACCCGCAAGCTGTCGCTGACCCAGGATGGCGCCGGCCTGCTGGAAACGGCGCGGTCGATGCTGGAGCTGTACGAGAAGGGCGTCATCGAGTTCAAGCAGCGCTCCGTCGCTACCCGCGACAACCTGCGCATCGCCATGCCGGCGCTGTTCATCAACAGCGACTTCACCCGGCACATCGCGGCCTTCGCCCGGGATTACCCGGAGGTGGTGCTGAGCATCGCCTGCGACGACAGCCGCAACGACATCATCGGCGAGGGCATCGATGTCGCCTTCCGCATCGGCGAGCTGCCGGACAGCTCGCTCAAGGCGCGCCACCTGTTCGTGCTGCCGCGCCGGGTGGTGGCGACCCGGGAATTCCTCGCCGGCTACGCACCGCCCGGCCACCCCCGCGACCTGGCCGCGATGAAGTGGATCGGCCTGACCATGCGGCCGAACCTGCGCGTGTTCCGCCACGTCGATGGCGAAGAGGCGGAAGTCGCCTACACCCCGGGCGTGCGGGTGGACAACGTGGAGGCTTCCTGTCGGCTGGCCTGCCTGGGCGTCGGCCTGGCCGCGCCGCCCAACTACCTGACCGACGAGGCCATCCGTCGCGGCGAGCTGGTGGCCGTGCTGCCGGAGTGGTCGCTGGAGCCGCTGAAGGTCTACGCCGTGTGGCCGTCCAACGTGTCGACCAGCAGCATCGCCTACACCCTGATCAACCGCCTCTACGACGCCTTCAGCTCCCGCTCGCTGGAGTGAGCTGGGTCCACAGCATGTAGCCGGCGGTGGCGATCAGCGTGCCGCCCATCGCCAGGTTGAACAGGCGGATGCGCAGCCGGCTGCCGAGCAGCAGCGAGAGGCGGTCGCCGAGCACCGCCCAGGCCGCCAGCGACAGGTAGCAGACGACGAAGTAGATGGCCACGAAGGCGATCAGCGGCGCCGGCGTGTGCGGGCTGGCGAACAGCGCCGCGCCGGAGGCGCAGGCGATCCAGGCCTTGGGATTGAGCCACTGCAGCAGGGCGCCCTGGACGAAGCCGGGCCGGTCGGCGCGCGCCACCGCCAGCTCCGCGGGCGCCGTGGCGATCCGGTAGCCGACGTGGATGATGAACAGCGAGCCGGCCACCCCGAGGTAGCGGAAGAACACCGGGTAGTGCTCGATCACCGCGAGGAACCAGAAGCCGACGAACACCAGCAGCAGGGTGAAGCCCAGGGTGGCGCCGGACACGAACGGCAGGGTGCGGCGGAAGCCGTGGTTGGCGCCGGAGGCGACGATCACCATGTTCACCGGGCCGGGCGAGATGGACATGCCCAGGGCGAACAGGCCCATCGCCAGGATCAGGGTCGGTTCCATGGACGATCTCCTCTAAAGCCGCGCGCTCAGCGCAGCAGGCCCAGGTTGCCGGTCAGCCGGGTCACCAGCTGCCTGTCGCCGAACAGGCCCAGCCCCTGGTAGCGGATCGCCTCGTCCGGGCCCTGGGCCAGCACGGCGGCGTATTCCTCGTAGGAACGGGTGGTGCGGGTGGCGTCGATCAGGTCCACCACCAGCAGCTCCGGTTCGAATTCGCGCAACTGCTCGCGCATGTGCTTGAGCCGCTCGGCGGTGCCCTTGAGGATCGGCAGGGCGAGGGTGGTGATGCCTTCGTGCGCCTGGCCCCGGTGATCGACCAGGTCGTGACCGATCATCTCCGGGTAGAGCCTGCCGAAGCTGGCGGCGATCACGGCGGCAGTGTTGGCGATGACGCCGAGGGGAAGGTGTTCGTCGATGACGATGACGCACTTGTGGTCGGGCATGGGCTTTCTCGAGGGCTCGTTCGCGAGGGCCCGGCCGTGTTCGCCGGCCGGGCGGTGAGCGCAACGTTATCGGGAAAGGCCCGGCGGATTAACGGGCAATCCTCTAAGGCTGTCTTTGATTCCGGGCCTTACCAGGGCAGGGTCTGGTGCTGGTAGTCGACGAAGTGGCAGCCGCCGGCGCCCCGGTGGGCGGCGATGGTGGTCACCAGGCCGGCGACGCTCTGTTCCACGCTCAGCGGCGCGCCGGCGCCGCCCATGTCGGTCTTCACCCAGCCCGGATGCAGCGCCAGCAGCGTGGCCGACGGCGCCTCGGCCGAGTGGCTCCAGCTCTGCAGCAGGCTGTTCAGCGCCGCCTTGCTGGCTCCGTAGAGCGGCATGCTGGCGGAGAGGGCCAGTTCCACGCTGCCCATCTGCGAACTCATGAAGGCCAGCACGCCGTCGCGTTCGACGCGTGGCGCCAGGGCCTTGGCCAGGCGCAGCGGGGCGATGGCGTTGACCAGGAACAGCTCGGCCAGCTCGTCGCGGGTCGCCTGGCGCTCGTCCTGGTGGGCCGGGCCGGAGATGCCGGCGTTGAAGAGCGCGACATCGAGACGGGCGTCGCCCAGGGCGTCCGCGATCTCGACCGCCGCCCCTTCGCCGGCCAGGTCGCAGACCTGCACCTGGAGCTGGCCGGGATGGCGCGCGGCGAGTTCGGCCAGTGCGGCGTTGCCCGCGCTGCGCACGATGGCGTGGACCCGGTCGCCCCGGGCGAGGAAGGCCTGTACCAGGCCGAGACCGAGGCCCCGGGAGGCTCCGGCGATGAGGACGTGCTGCATGGTCGCGGTTCCTGTGTGTGGCAAGGGGAACCGCCATGGTAGCGCAGGCGGCGCGGCTGTCGGCGGGGCCGGCGCAATCGCCATCGGCATCGTGTGGGCTTTGTCCGGCGGACAACAGCCTTTCAGCAAGCTGTTCCGCCAGGCCTATCGGCAACTGTTGGGCGTCGTCGGCAAGTGACTGTCCCGCAAGGAAAAAACCTCATGGCACATGGGTTGCTCAAGGACCCGGCGAGGGATGCGCCGCATCTTCGACAACAACATATGCAAGGGGGAGCGAATGAACAGGGCAGCACGCGAATCACGACCGGGGCGGGTGGCCACATGGGCGCTCGGAAGCCTGCTGGCGGCCACGACCGGCGCCGGCCACGCCGCCGATGACCCGCGCCTGGCGACGGTGGTGGTGCAGGGCAGCAAGGCCAGTGAGGCCGAGCAGGCGAAGCAGGAACTGAAGAAGGTGGCCGGCGCGGTCGGCGTGGTGGACAACCGAGAGGTCGAGCGGGGGCGGGCGCAGAACGCCGAGGACGTGCTGGCCTACCAGCCCGGCGTGTTCGCCCAGGCCACCAGCGGCACCGGCGCCAACAAGATCTCCATCCGCGGTTCCGGCCTCAACACCTTCTACCAGGGCTACGTCATGGGCATCAAATTCCTCTACGACGGCCTGCCGATCACCGGCCCCGGCGGCACCCAGGAAGACATGCTGAACATGGCCGGCGTCGACCACACCGAGGTGCTCTACGGCGCCAACGCCTTCGCCCACACGGCGCTGTCCCTGGGCGGAGCGATCAACTTCGTCACCCACACCGGCTACACCTCGCCGGGCGCCTACCTGCGCCTGGACGTCGGCCCCTACGGCTACCACAAGCAGCAGCTCAGCTACGGCGGCGTCTCGGGCGACAGCGACTTCTACGTCTCGCTGCTGCACAACGAGCGCGACGGCTTCCAGGACGACACGCCCAACCGCGGCAAGGACTTCATCGCCAACTTCGGCCATGCGTTCAGTCCCCGGCTGGATACCCGGCTGATCGTTCGCTACCGTGAGGAGCGGCTGCTCAACGGCAGCACCCTGACCAAGGCGCAGATCGAGGACGACCCGAGCCACAACCGACTGCTGTCCGACCGCCGCAAGGACGGCACGACGCTGGTCGCCAGCAAGACCACCTACACCTTCGATGACGACTCCAGGCTGGAAGTCGGCCTCGGCTACAACAACTACCCGCTGCTCAACGGCTGGCGCTACGCTGCCACGGCGCAGGACTGGCGTTCCACCGACCTGAGCACGGTGATCCGCTACCTGCGCAGCGGCGACCGCCTGTTCGGCCTGCCCAGCGACACCACGCTGACCTTCAGCGACACCCGCCTGATCGACGGCGACGTCACCGGCTACCGCCAGAGCGACTGGACCAAGGTGCGCTACACCGACTACACCGGCTCGCGGGACACCGTCCTCGCCCTGGGCAACGAACTGCAGCTGGCCGAGGACTACTGGCTGTCGTCCGGCCTGTCGCTGATCAACATCGACCGCACCGCGCGGATCAAGTACTCGATCAACGCCAACACCAGCGACTTCCCCGACCACGTCAGCTACGACGAGTGGCACGTGGCGCCGCGCCTCGGCCTGCGCTACCAGCTCAGCCCCGAGGTGCAGCTGTTCGCCAACGTCAGCCGCTCCATCGACCCGCCGGTGACCTGGCAGCACGGCAGCACCGCCAACCCCTACCTGCGTCCGCTCGACCCGCAGAAGGGCACCACGGCCGAGTTCGGCATCCGCGGCGCGGCCGGCATCTTCGAGGGCAGCCTGGCGCTGTACCGCTCGTGGATCAGCGACGAGCTGCTGACCGTGGTCATCAGCCCCGCCACGCCCACCGCCGACGCGGTGACGGCCAACGCCAACGCCAGCGACACCATCCACCAGGGGCTCGAAGCCGGGCTCGACACCCGGCTCTGGGAGGGCGCCGGCGGCCATCGCGTCACCCTGCGCCAGGCCTACACCTTCAACGACTTCTTCTACCGGGACGACGACGCCTTCGGCGACAACGAGCTGCCCAGCCTGCCGCGCCACGTCTACCAGGCGGAGCTGGAATACCGGCACCCGCAGGGCTTCTACGCCTCGCTCAACCTGCGCTCGGCCTCCGCCTACTACGTGGACTACGCCAACACGCTCAAGGCGCCGTCCTACACCCTGTTCGGCGCGAAGCTGGGCTACGACGACCCGGCCGAGCGCTGGAGCCTGTTCCTCGACGCCCGCAACCTCACCGACGAGCACTACGCGACGGCGGCCAACACCGCCTACGACCTCAAGGGCGTGGACTCGCCGAACTTCTACCCCGGCGACGGCTTCGGCGTGTACGCCGGCGCCTCGTACCGCTTCGACTGAGCGGGGGCGCCGCCATGCAGGATACCGCCGAGTTCACAGGAAACCTCCGCCGTCCCCGGGCCTGGCTGGTGGCGCTGGCCTTGCTATCGCTGCTGCTGCCGGGCTGCGGTGACGAGCCGGGGCGCAAGGAGGGCGCCGCCGGGCCGGCGCCCGCCAGCGCCATCTATCCCGCCAGCGACTACTTCGAGCAGGCGCCGGGCCAGCGCGGGGGCACCCTGCGGGTGTCCGTGGCGCTGGACACCGGGTCGCTCGATCTGCACGCCCTGTCCCACACCAATACCCAGTGGCTGGGCCGGCTGATCCACGACAACCTGGTCTACCTGGACGAGCAGGGCCGGGTCACGCCCTGGCTCGCCAGGTCGTGGGACATCTCCGAGGACGGCAGGACCTACACCTTCCACCTGCGCGACGACGTTACCTTCAGCGACGGCGCCCGCTTCGACGCCGAGGCGGTGCGGGTCAACCTGGAGCACATGCGCGACCCCGCCACCAAGGCGCCGCTGGCCGCCGCCTACATCGCGCCCTACGTGGACGGCGAGGTGGTCGACGCCTTCACCTTCCGCGCCCACCTGCGCGAGCCGTACACGCCGTTTCTCCACGTCCTGGCGCAGTCCTACCTGGCCATGCTGTCGCCCAGGGCCATCGTGGAGAACCCCGGCGCGCTGGCCGAGGCGCCGGTCGGCTCCGGCCCGTTCGTGGTGGAGCGCTACACCCGCCAGCAGGGCATCCGCCTGGTGCGCCGGGAGGGCTACCACTGGGCGCCCGACCAGCTGCGCCACCCGGGGCCGGCCTACCTGGAGCGGATCGACATCGACTTCGTGCCCGAGCCGCTGATCCGCTACACCTCGCTGGTGGCCGGCCAGTACGACTTCACCCTGGACGCGCCGACCCAGAACGCGGCGGCCATCCGCGCCGACGACCGCCTGCTGTTCGACAGCCGCATCCGCCAGGGCAACCCCAACCGCGGCATCACCTTCAACACCGAGAAGTTTCCCTTCGACGACGTGCGCGTGCGCCGGGCCTTCGCCCTGGCGGTGGACCGCGAGGGTATCGTGCGCATCAGCGGCTTCGGCGAGTTCAGGCCGAAGAGCGACTTTCTGGCCGCTAACACCCGCTACTACGACCCGGCCTTCCGGGACGCGCTGCGCCACGACCCGGAGGCCGCCGGCCGACTGCTGGACGAGGCGGGTTGGGGCGAGCGCGACGCGCAAGGGTACCGGATAAAGGAGGGAAGGCGGCTGGAGGCCGAGGTGCTGCTGGCCGAGGGGCTGGTGACGACCACCGATGCGGTGGCGATCCAGGCCGACGTGAGGAAGATCGGCTTCGCCCTGCGCATCGCCCAGCTGCCGCCGCTGCACATCATCGAGCGGCGCGCCGCCAACGACTACCAGGCCACCGGCTCCGGCGTGTGGCACACCAACACGCCGGACGGCCTGTACATCCTCTACCACAGCGACGAGATCATCTCGCCCAGGCGCATCGGCCAGAACGTGGCGCGCCTGCGCGACCCGCTCCTCGACGACCTGCTCGGCCGCGCCCGGCGCAGCGCCGACGAGGCGCTGCTGCGCAGCCTGTACAGCCAGGCCCAGCAGCGGCTGACCGAGCTGGTGCCCGGCGTGCCGCTGTACGAGAACCACAGCCTGACCGCGCGGGGCGCCCATGTGAAAGGGATCATCTACGACACCTCGCACAACACGCCGATCTTCACGGGGGCCTGGCTGGACAAGGAAGGGCGCTAGGCGCTTGCGCCTGCGGGGCCAATGAAAAGGCCATGTCCCCGTGAGCCGCTGCATACCTTGTGGGAGCGGCCTTTGGCCGCGAATGTCGCGGCCAATCGGAATGCCGCCCAGCCGCTTCCACAAAAGCAGAATTGCGCCACCAACACGCAACGGGGGCATAGCCAATGAAAAAGCGGTGTACCCGTTACCTGTTGCAGCTCCTGACCCCTTCTGGATCCCCGCCTGCGCGGGGATGATGAGGTAGGGGTGGAGTTTCTTCCGCAGCCGTCATTCCCGCGTAGGCGGGAATCCAGGGCAGGCAGCTGTAGTGTCTGCAACCCGAAGCGGGGGCATGGTCAATGAAAAGCTGCGTACCCGTTACCTGCTGTAGCCCTTGACCCCTTCTGGGTCCCCGCCTGCGCGGGGATGACGAGGTTGGGGTGGGGTTTCTTCCGAAACCGTCATTCCCGCGTAGGCGGGAATCCAGGGCAGGCAGCTGAAGTGTCTGCAACCCGAAGCGGGGGCATGGCCAATGAAAAGCTGCGTACCCGTTACTTGCTGTAGCCCCTGACCCCTTCTGGGTCCCCGCCTGCGCGGGGATGACGAGGTAGGGGTGGGGTTTCTTCCGAAACCGTCATTCCCGCGTAGGCGGGAATCCAGGGGCAGGCAGCTGAAGTGTCTGCAACCCGAAGCGGGGGTATGGCCAATGAAAAGCGGTGTACCCGTTACCTGCTGTAGCCCCTGACCCCTTCTGGGTCCCCGCCTGCGCGGGGATGACGAGGTAGGGGTGGAGTTTCTTCCGAAACCGTCATTCCCGCGCAGGCGGGAATCCAAAAGCAGGCAGATCCAGCGGTGACCACGCGACGCGCAGAAGTGGGTTAGGCACAGGCCTTAACCCACTCCTGGGCGGAGCATGGACTTTGTGTTTTCCAGTTGTTTATTGGCGAATAAAACAGCACCTGCTGTTTTTCGCGCACAAGCATATAACCGAAAACACTGTTGGCCGAAAAACAGTTGTTCAACATTCTGTTATCCGGCTCGAATTCAAGTTTGTTCTTGAGTTTTCTCAAGATACTGATTTTGCTAGTTTTTATAAGTTGGAACGGCGCTTGCTAAATGGACAGGCAAGAGAGCTACACAACAACAATAAGCTCATCGACATGACCTTGTCTTTATAGGAGTAAGTTTAGGTGCGCTGGGTTTCTTTGATGGGGGAAGTGAGTGAAAAGGGCAAGCCGAGTCCGCTGTGGATGGCGGTGGGCATCGGTTCTCTGATGATGGCTGCGGGCCAGGGCGCGAGCGCCGCTGAGCCGGCGAACGAGAAGGAGCAGCGGCTGGAGACCGTGGTGGTGCGGGGCGAGCAGAAGACCGAGGCGCAGAAGGCCAAGGTCAAGCTGGAGGAGGTCGCCGGGGGCACGAGCCTGGTGGACAACGCCGAGGTGGAGAAGGGCCGTTCCTCCACCCTGGAAGACGTGCTGGCGTTCCAGCCCGGGGTGATTGCCCAGGCGGCCGGTGGCAACGATGCGATCAAGATTTCCATCCGCGGCTCGGGGGCCAACGCCTCGCCCGGCTATTTCCGCGAGGGCACCAAGTTCCTGTTCGACGGCCTTGCCCTGACCGGTCCGGGCGGCACGCCCTACGAGCTGCTGGAGATGTCCGGCGTCAACTACACCGAAGTGCTGCGCGGCGCCAACGCCTTCGACTACACCGCGCTGTCCCTGGGTGGCGCGATCAACATGGTCACCCACACCGGCCACAGCTCGCCGGGCAACTACGCCCGCTTCGAGGCCGGCAGCTTCGGCTGGCGCAAGCAGCAGCTGAGCACCGGCGGCGTGGTGGACGACGCCGACTACTACATCAGCCTGTCCAACTCCGAGCGCGAGGGCTACCAGGACTACACCTTCAACAAGGCCAAGGGCGTCGTCTCCAACTTCGGCTACCGCTTCAGTCCCAAGCTCGATACGCGCCTGATCGTGCGCTACCGCGAGCAGTACCACGAGAACGCCAGCACCCTGACCCGGGCCCAGCTCAAGGACGACCCGAGCCAGCCCAACCCGACCACCGTCGCCCAGCGCGGCGACTCGACCAAGAACGGCTCGATCTGGGTCGGCAGCAAGACCACCTACACCCTCGACGACGACTCGCAGGTGGAACTGGGCCTGGTCTACCACAACTACCGCCAGATCCTCGGCAAGAAGAGCCCGGTGATCCCCAACCACTGGCAGTGGCGCGACCTCAACAGCTCCCTGCGCTACCTGCGCAGCGACCGGCTGTTCGGCCTGCAGAGCAACACCACCCTGAGCTTCAGCAACACCCTGCACGACCGCGCCGAGGTCAAGACCTACGACGGCGTGAGCCGCAAGCTGCTCAAGGAGACCAACTACAGCGGCTCGTTCGACACGGTGTTCGCCGCCGGCAACGAATTGGAGCTGACCGAGCGCCTGTGGCTGTCCAGCGGCCTGTCCCTGGTCAACATCCGCCGCGACGTGGACGTCAATTTCTCCGACCGGGCCAACACCAGCCCGTACCCGCAGCACTACAAGTACGACAACTGGAGCCTCGCGCCGCGCCTCGGCCTGCGCTACTTCCTGACCCCGGACATCCAGCTGTTCGGCAACGTCAGCCGCTCCATCGATCCGCCCAGCGCCTGGTCCATCTCGCCGTCCGGCCCGACCAACAACTACGCCAAGACCCTGGTGGAGCAGAAGGGCAACACCGTCGAGATCGGCATCCGCGGCGCGCGCGGCCCGCTGTCCGGCAGCCTGGCGCTGTACCGCAGCTGGCTGCACGACGAGCTGCTCAACGTCGAGATCATCCCGGCGCGTGGCAACTCGCCGGCGGTGACCTCCACCTCCAATGCCAGCGCGACCATCCACCAGGGCGTCGAGGCGGGGCTGGACGCCGAGCTGTGGCGGGGCGTGCGCGGCGACACCCTGGTACTGCGCCAGGCCTACACCTTCAACGACTTCTACTACCGCAACGACGACGAGTTCGGCGCCAACGAGCTGCCCGGCCTGTCGCGCCACATCTACCAGGCCGAGCTGAAGTACCAGCACGCTAGCGGCTTCTACGCCGGGGTCGACGTGCGCACGGCGTCGAGCACGCCGGTGGACTACGCCAACTCGTTCCAGGCCCCGTCCTACACGGTGTTTGGCGCCAAGCTCGGCTACGAGGAGCCGGGCCAGCGCTGGCAGGTGTTCCTCGACCTGCGCAACCTCACCGACGAGCACTACGCCACCACCATCAGCCCGATCTACAACGCCCGCGGCAACGATGCGGCGGCGCTCTACTCGGGCGACGGCTTCGGCGCGTTCACCGGCGTGGCCTTGCGTTTCTGAACCCGGGCCGCGGGCAGTCCCGCGGCCGCTCACCGCCTTTTCAGGAAACCGTGTTATGCAACCAATTCCAGGCACAGGCTCCCACGGCAGGCCGGCCGGCGCATTGCGCCGGCTCGGCGCGCTGCTCGGCGCCCTGCTGATCCTCGCCGGCTGCTCGCCCGCCGAGGAGCCCACCGCCGGCCAGGCGGGCACCGGCGCCGCGCCCGCCAGCGGCCAGGTCGTCGACGGCCTGCTCAGCTACCCGGCCAGCGACTACCACGAGCAGGGGCCGGGCAAGCCGGGCGGCGTGCTGCGCGCCTCGGTGACGCTGGATACCGGCACCTTCGACGTCCACTCCATCGCCCACGGCAACGTGCAGTGGCTGGGGCGGATCGTCTACGACGGCCTGGTCTACCAGGACGAGCAGGGGCGCATCTCGCCCTGGCTGGCCAAGTCCTGGGAGATTTCCGCGGACGGCACCGTCTACACCTTCCACCTGCGCGACGACGTGACCTTCAGCGACGGCACCCGGTTCGACGCCGAGGCCGTGCGCGTCAACCTGGAGCACATGCGCGACCCCGCCACCAAGTCGCCCCTGGCGGCGGCCTACATCGCGCCGTACCTGCAGGGCAGGGTGGTCGACCCGTTCACCTTCGAGGCGACCCTGCGCGAGCCGTACTCGCCGTTCCTCGACGTGCTGGCCCAGTCCTGGCTGAGCATGATCTCGCCGAAGCAGATCCTCGAAGACCCGAAATCCATCGCCGAGCGGCCGATCGGCTCCGGCCCGTTCGTGCTGGAGAGCTACACCCGCGAGCAGGGCGCCACCTTCGTGCGCCGCGAGGACTACGCCTGGGCGCCGCCGGCCACCCGGCACCAGGGCCCGGCGTACCTGGAGCGCATCGAGCTGACCTTCGTCCCCGAGTCGATGATCCGCTACAGCTCGCTGCTGTCCGGCCAGCACGACTTCACCCTGGACGCACCGACCCAGAACGCCGCGGCCATCCGCGCCAACCCCGAACTGGTGCTGCACAGCCGCATCCGCAAGGGCAACCCGTTCCGCAGCCTGACCTTCAACGTCGAGCGCTTCCCGTTCGACGACGTGCGAGTGCGCCGGGCGCTGACCAGGGCGGTGGACCGCGACGGCCTGGCCTGGATCGTCGGCTTCGGCGAATACCAGCCGAAGAGCGACTTCCTGGCCGCCAACTCGCACTTCTACGACCCCTCGTTCAGCGAGGCGCTGAAGTACGACGTGGCCGAGGCCGGACGCCTGCTCGACGAG
Organism: Pseudomonas sp. GD03875; assembly: GCF_029840585.1. Lineage (NCBI taxonomy): Bacteria > Pseudomonadati > Pseudomonadota > Gammaproteobacteria > Pseudomonadales > Pseudomonadaceae > Pseudomonas > Pseudomonas sp. GD03875. The sequence continues at coordinate 121,504 of NZ_JAOCCV010000013.1, forward strand.
GCCGGCTGGCGCGAGCGCGACGCCGAGGGCTACCGGGTGAAGGAGGGTAGGCGCCTGGCGGCGACCCTGCTGATGAGCGAGAACCCGGCGTTCCCCAGCAGCGTGGCGGTGGCGATCCAGGCCGACGCGAAGAAGATCGGTTTCCAGATCGAGCTGGAAGTGCTGCCCCTGGCCCAGGCCACCGACCGCCGCTACGCCGGCGACTACCAGGCGCTGGGCGGCGGCTACTGGCACACCAACACGCCGGACGGCCTGTTCATCCTCTACCACAGCGCCTCGATCTCCACGCCGCAGCTGATCGGCCAGAACAGCTCGCGCCTGCGCGACGCCGAGCTGGACGACCTGCTGTCCCGCGCCCGGCGCAGCACCGACGAGAACGAACTGCACAGCCTGTACGGCCAGGCCCAGCGGCGCCTCACCGAGCTGGTGCCGGCGGCGCCGTCCTACGAGAGCCACCACATCGTCGCCCACCATGCGTACGTGAAGGGACTGATCTTCGACACCTCGCACAACACGCCTTTCTTCACCAGCGTCTGGCTGGACAAGGAGCGGCCATGATCGTTCTGCGACGGGTCCTGTTGCGCCTGCTGGCGGGCGTGGCGGTGCTGTGGGGTGCGGCGACGCTGACCTTCGTCGGCCTCAACGTCACCGGCGGCGACCCCGCCCTGGCCATCCTCGGCGGGCCGGATGCGATGCCTACCGCCGAGGCGCTGGCCCAGGTACGCCGCGAATACGGCCTGGACCAGCCGCTGGTGGTGCAGTACGCCAGCTACCTGGGGCGCCTGGCCCAGGGCGACCTGGGCGAGTCCTACCGCCTGCGCATCCCGGTGACCCGGGCCATCGGCGAGCACATCGGCGCCACCGTGTGGCTGGCGCTGTGGGCCGCCCTGGTGGCGGTGCTGCTGTCGGTGGTGGTGGCCACGCTGACCGCGCGCCGCGGCCGCCACGTCGGCGCGCTGTCGTCGGGCACCGAACTGGTGCTGTCGTCGATGCCCTCGTTCGTGCTCGGCATCCTGCTGTTGCTGGTGTTCTCGTTCCAGCTGCGCCTGCTGCCGCCGACCGGCTCCAGCGGCTGGAAGACCATGGTGCTGCCGACCCTGACCCTGGCCCTGCCGGTGGCGGCGGTGCTGACCCAGGTACTGCGCCAGGAACTGGAGGACATCCTCGAACAGCCCTTCATCATGATGGCCCGCGCCCGCGGGCTGTCCGAGGCCGGCGTGCGCCTGGGCCACGCCCTGCGCCACGCGCTGATCCCGCTGGTGACCCTGTCCGGCTTCATCCTCGCCAGCTTGCTCGGCGGCGCGGTGATCACCGAGACCCTGTTCGCCCGCCAGGGCGTGGGCCGCCTGATGCTCGACGCGGCCAACGGCAAGGACGTGCCCATGGTGCTCGGCATCACCCTGCTGGCGGCGCTGATCTACGTGGTGGTCAACCTGGTCGTCGACCTGCTGCTGCCGCTGATCGATCCCCGGGTGAACGCGCGATGAGCATGAGCACCCAGATCGCCCTGCATCGACTGCGCGCGCTGTTCGACGAAGACAGCGCGCCGTCCTCGCTTCAACTTCACGACATCGTCAAGGATTCCGAAATGATCTTCAGCGAGCCCGAGACCCTGCTCACGGCCAGCGACGCCGTGGCGGCGCCCACCGACGACCAGCTGCTGGCCCGGTTCAACCCCATCTTCGAACGCATCGCCGAAGGCGCCATCGCCCGCGAGCAGGAACGCGAGCTGCCCTACGAGGCGGTCAACTGGCTGCGCGACGCCGGCTTCGGCCGCCTGCGCGTGCCGCAGCGCCACGGCGGCTTCGGCGCCAGCCTGGAGCAGCTGTTCCGCCTGGTCAGCCGCCTGGCCGAGGCCGACTCCAACCTGCCGCAGATCTTCCGCGCCCACTTCGGCTTCGTCGAAGGCCGCCTCAACGACGAGGACGAGCAGGGCAACGCGCGCTGGTTCCAGCGCGTGGTCGCCGGCGAGCTGTTCGGCGCGGCCATGGCCGAGCGCACCGAGACCACCGGCAACAGCGTCAACCTGACCGAGGACGGCGAACGCTGGCTGCTCGACGGCGAGAAGTACTACTGCACCGGCACCCTCTACGCCGACTGGATCGCCGTGTCGGCCAACCAGGGCGACGAGCACGTGGCCATCGCCGTGCCGACCACCGCGCCCGGCGTCACCCGCCTGGACGACTGGGACGGCTTCGGCCAGCGCCTGACCGCCAGCGGCACCACCCGCTTCGAGCGGGTCGAGGTCGGCGAGGAACAGATATTCCGCCGCTTCAAGCTGGGCGAGGGACGGACCGATTCCTACATCAGCGCCTTCTACCAGCAGGTCCACCTGGCCACCCTGGCCGGCATCGCCCGCGCCGTGCAGCGCGACGCCATCGCCTTCGTCCAGGGCCGCACCCGCACCTTCGGCATTCCGGGCCAGTCCAGCCCGCGCCACGACCCGCTGGTACAGCGGGTGGTCGGCCGCCTGTCGAGCCTGGCCTTCGCCAGCGAGGCGCTGGTCGAGAAGGTCTCGCGCAGCCTGGACCAGCTGTGGCACGCCTGGCTGGCCGGCACCGCCACGGCCGAGCAGTACGCCGAGGCCGACATTCGCACCTTCCAGGCGCAGCAGATCGTCATCGGCCAGGTGCTGGAGGCCACCACCCTGTTGTTCGAGGTCGGCGGCGCCTCTGCCGCCAGCGCCGCGCGGCGTCTCGACCGGCACTGGCGCAACGCGCGCACCCTGGCTTCGCACAACCCGGCGATCCTGCGCGAGGCCTACCTGGGCGACTACTACCTCAACGGCACCGTGCCGAGCAAAGCCTGGGCCGAGCGCTTCGCCGAGGCCAAGGCGAAGGACCCGGCGCAGCCGGTGCAACCGGCGGTCAACGAGGGGGACCTGGCATGAGCGGCGGCAAGCGGCAGATGAGCATCGGCATGAACATCCTCGGCTTCGGCGCCCACGCCGCGGCCTGGCGCACCGGCGAGGCGCCGGCCCATGCGCTGACCGATCTCGACTACTTCACCCACATCGCCAAGGTGTCCGAGCGCGGCACCCTGGACGCGATCTTCCTGGCCGACGGCCCGGCGCTGGCCGGCGACGTGTCCCGCCAGCCCTCGGGCCGGCTGGAGCCGACCGTGCTGCTCACCGCCATCGCCCTGGCGACCCGCCACATCGGCGTGATCGCCACCGCCTCCAGCACCTTCAACGAGCCGTTCAACCTGGCCCGGCGCCTGGCCTCGGTGGACCACGTCAGCGGCGGGCGTGCGGCCTGGAACGTGGTCACCACCTACAACGACGCCGCTGCGCAGAACTTCGGCCAGGCGGGTTCGGCGCTGCATGCCGAGCGCTACGGCCGCGCCGAGGAATTCGTCGAGGTGGTGCAGAAGCTGTGGGACAGCTGGGAGGACGACGCCATCGTCGGCGACGCCGCGCGCGGCGTGTTCGCCGACCCGGCCAAGGTCCACACCATCGACTTCGTCGGCAAGCACTTCTCGGTGCGCGGGCCGCTCAACGTGCCGCGCTCGCCGCAAGGCCGCCCGGTGATCGTCCAGGCTGGCTCGTCCGAGGGCGGCAAGGCGCTCGGCTCGCGTTACGCCGACGCCATCTTCACCACCCAGACCACCCTGGCCGACGGCCAAGCGTTCTACCAAGAGATGAAGAGCCGCGCCCGCGCCTGGGGCCGCAACCCGGACCACCTGAAGATCATGCCCGGCCTGTCCACCGTGATCGGCAGCACCGAGGCCGAGGCCCGGGCGCGCTTCGACCGGCTCAACGACTACCTGGGCGAGAGCAGCCTGGTCCAGCAGATCGCCTTCCGCATCGGCATCCCGCTGGACGAGCTGGACCTGGACGCCGAGCTGCCCTGGCAGCGCATCGGCCCGGTCAGCGAGTTCAAGGGTTCCCACGGCTTCCTCGAGGCGCAATTGAACCTGGCGCGGCGCGAGAAGCTCAGCGTGCGCGAGCTGTCGCGACGCATCCTAGTCGGCCACCGGCTGATCGTCGGCACGCCGGAGCAGGTCGCCGACACCCTGGAGGAATGGTTCCTGGCCGGTGCCGCCGACGGCTTCAACATCATGCCGGACAGCTTCCCCTCCGGCGTCGAGAGCTTCGTCGACGAGGTGGTGCCACTGCTGCGCAAGCGTGGGGTTTTCCGCCACGAATACAGCGGTCGCACCCTGCGCGACCACCTGGGCCTGCCGCACCCGC